>NZ_CABTJS010000177.1:0-2817 GCF_902485085.1 uncultured Kluyvera sp. | reverse complement strand
TAACACCAGTGCACCAGTTTCCGCATCAGCGCGCCAATGGCCACCATTTTAGGTTTACCCCGCAGGCACATCTCATCGTAAATATTACGCATTCGCTTATTGTAGATTTTTCCGCACAGGGCGGACATGTAAAGCTTCGCTCTCAACTGAGGGGGGCCGATTTTCGACATCCGCGGCCGGCGCCGGACCGATGTGCCTGAGCGTTTCTCGATCGGCACCACGCCCAGAAAGGCGGCAGCCTGCTCAGCCGATACAAAGTTATGGCTGCGAAGCACGACCAGCATATGCATCCCCAGCTGGGGACCAACCGATTTAATTGAGGTCAGCAGTGTATAATCACGCCTCAGTGCAGGGCTGGCTTTGATATGTGCTTTTATCTGCCGCTCGATATTACTTACCTCCTCGCGCAGAAGCTGCGCCATACGCCTGCAGGAACTGATAATATCTGCAGGTGTGTCTGTCGACAGGTATTTTTCCAGCCTGTTCTCCTCACGCAGGGCATCACCCAGCAGAACATCCCGCCGTCGCAGGAGTGCACCGAGATATCTGATTTCGGGTGCCGGCGGCTCCCAGCGGTGTGGCTTCTTAAGGAATGCGTAACAGGCCAGCATATACGCATCCACCTTATCCGTTTTTGTCATGATTCCCATGCCACGCGCAAACTCCCGACTACGGTGAGGGTTGGCCAGAGAAACCCGGAAACCGGCATCATGTAATTCAGTGGCCAGCCGTTCGTGATAAACACCGGTAGCTTCCATTACCACATGAACATCTTCCGGACTGCAATGTTGAAGCCTGAGCCAGCGAAGAATATTTTCAACTGAATGTCTGTTATTCTGGATGTTACGGGTTTTTATGCGTCCTTTGATACCGTCATAAAGCATGCAAAGATCCAGGGTGTTTTTACTTACGTCAATGCCGACTGGAAACATGGTCAAACTCCTCTCACATAAACCGTCACGCCTGTTCGCCTTGTACATACGGAGTCGAGCTCCCGATAACCGTTCAACCTGATGTGCTGGCGTGAAAGGTGAAGCGGAGGGCCATGTGCTGCAAATCAAGGTTCAGCGGTGCCGACTTTTCTGACCTTAAGGGAAGGGGGCGGCTCACTCTGCTTCAGTGGTGGTAGCTAATCACCACAAACTGTTAGATACAAGCCACCGTGGCGGATGTCACCCAGGTCGACAAACTGCTGCACGGCGACGAGAACGTCGTCTGCGCCGATGACGGCTACACAGGCGTCGAAAAGCGCTCCGAGCATGCCGACCGAGAAGTGATCTGGCAGGTCGCAGCACGCCGCAGCACCTACAAGATGCTCGATAAACGCAGCGCCCTGTACAAAGCCAAGCGCAAGATCGAGAAGGCCAAGGCGCAAGTGCGAGCGAAGGTAGAGCCCCCGTTTCGCGTGATCAAGCGGCAGTTCGGCTACACCAAGGTACGTTTCCGAGGGCTGGTGAAGAACACTGCACAACTGGTGACGCTGTTTGCCCTGTCGAACCTATGGATGGCCCGCCGACATTTGCTGGCAAGCGCAGGAGAGGTGCGCCTGTAATGCGGAAAATGGCCGTCGCAAGGTGCTCGCGACGGCTGAAAGCACCGAAATGAGCGGGTGATCCGATCGTTTTTGATCGGTTCACCGCTTTCAAAATCAGCAGTGGCAGAAGTCAGCCGGAAATACAGGGCTACTTCAGACCATCCCTAGCTAGGGCTCGTAGTTCGGCGCAAGGCTGAAGTCGCTTGGCTGCTTCGCTGTGCAGATCCATGACCCACTTTCCATCAAACTCCCGGTTGTAGTTCCACAAGCATCTCGCGAGTCTTGCCGGCCCGCTCCACTAACAAGACCACAACATCTCCAACGTTCTTGTCGTCTAGCCGGGCCTGTAATGTGGTGACGTCGTCAACGGCGATACCGTCGATGCTGATAACGCGATCGCCGGGCACGATGCCGCCTGCGGTGACCTCGACGCCGACGAGCCCGGCCCTGTGCGCCGCCGAGCCCGGCGTCACGCGCAATACGAATACGCCCTTACTGCCGGTCAGCGCCTGCAGACGCGTGTTGAGCTGCTCATCCACCTCGATGCCCAGCGCCGGACGGATGTACTTGCCGGTCTTTATGAGTTGCGGCACCACGCGCATGACGGTATCGACCGGCACCGCAAAGCCTATTCCGGCCGAGGCGCCAGACGGACTGTAGATGGCGGTATTGATGCCGATCAGCCGCCCAGCCGAATCGAGCAGCGGGCCACCGGAATTGCCGGGGTTGATGGCGGCGTCGGTCTGGATCAGGTGATCGATGGCCGGGCCGCCCGCTTCTCCCGGCAACGAGCGGTCGAGCGCGGAGACGATACCAGTGGTGAGCGTCCAGTCCAGGCCGAAGGGGTTGCCGATAGCAAACACCTTCTGACCCACCTTGAGGTCGGCACTGGTGCCGACCGGCACGGCCGGCGGGCGCTTGAAACCGACGCCGATCTTGAGCACGGCGATGTCGTGCGCGGGGCTCGTCCCCACCAGCGCGGCCTGGTAGTCGCGGCCGTCGGCCAGTTTGACGGTGGCTTCGGACGCGCCCTGGATGACGTGGAAGTTGGTGACGACGTGGCCGGCGTCGTCCCAGATGAAGCCCGAGCCAGTGCCGCGCGGCACGGAGAACACGTTGCGCGTCCAGACATCGCGTACTAATTGCGCGGTGGTGATGTAGACCACCGAGGCGCGCGATTTTTCGAACAGTTCGATGGTGGTTTTCTCGTCCGCCGCCAGATCGCCACGCGCCATCACGGTGCGTTCTGCTGCCTCGCGCGGACTGAACCAGGCCTCGATGGC
>NZ_CABTJS010000176.1:0-19600 GCF_902485085.1 uncultured Kluyvera sp. | reverse complement strand
TCCCGATGCATCCGTAGCTCAGCTGGATAGAGTACTCGGCTACGAACCGAGCGGTCGGAGGTTCGAATCCTCCCGGATGCACCATATTCTCCGAGATGACAGTTGCGCTGTTGTTTCAAGGTCTGCGAATTTTTCGCAAGCACCAGGGAGGATAACGTTGTTTCAGCAACGGCCCGTTAGGGCGAGGCGCAGCCGAGTAATCCTCCCGGATGCACCATTCTTTGTTTTGCACGATAATTAGCTTTTCCGATGCATCCGTAGCTCAGCTGGATAGAGTACTCGGCTACGAACCGAGCGGTCGGAGGTTCGAATCCTCCCGGATGCACCATCTTCTTGAAATCTCCCTGTTATCCTTAATCTCTCACAAACCCCTCAGATTTTTTCTATCAAAAATCTTCTTCACACTTTTCTGATTGGCAACTCATTCTTTCCACTATAATTTATCTCTGATACACCCTTATTCTGGTGACCTGAGTGCAAGGAGAGAAATCCATGAAATGGTTCAAAGCAATGGCTGCGTCTTGTGCAGCGCTTCTGGTAGCTATCTCGCTGTCTGGCTGTGCGGGTTCTTCAACCAAGGAAAGTACCGGTGGTTATATCGATGATACGGTCGTGACCACGAAGGTAAAAACCGCGCTGTTCAGCGATAAACAGATTAAATCCAGCGAAATTAATGTGCAGACCTTTAAAGGTCGCGTGCAGCTCAGTGGCTTTGTGTCATCCGCTGCCGATGCAAAACGTGCGGTAGAGGTCACGCGCCAGGTTCAGGGCGTACGGGTTGTTGAAAACGACATGCAGATAAAATAACCCCGGCCAGTCACGATAACAAAGGCACCGATAAGGTGCCTTTGCCGTCTCTACGGCTATCAGCGACAATTAGCCCCTTTTGCGATAAAGTAACGTCACGTTGGCTAAGGATGAGAAGACAATGTACGAACGCTATGCTGGATTGATTTTTGATATGGATGGCACCATCCTTGATACGGAACCTACGCACCGTAAGGCGTGGCGTGAAGTGTTGGGGAAATATGGAATGCAGTTCGACGAACAGGCGATGGTTGCCCTGAACGGCTCTCCGACCTGGCGCATTGCCCAGGCGATTATTGAAAGCCATCAGGCCGATTTAGATCCTCATCTTCTCGCCCGTGAAAAAACCGCGGCGGTGAAATCGATGCTGCTGGACTCGGTCACGCCATTACCGCTTATTGAAGTGGTGAAGGAGTGGCACGGTCGTCGCCCTATGGCGGTGGGTACGGGCAGCGAAAGCGCCGTAGCTGAAGCGCTGCTCGCACATCTGGGGCTACGCAATTATTTTGCGGCCGTTGTCGCCGCCGATCACGTGAAACAGCACAAGCCAGCACCGGATACCTTTTTACTGTGCGCTGAGTTAATCGGCGTACCCCCTGAGCGCTGTGTGGTGTTTGAAGATGCCGATTTTGGCCTTCAGGCCGCGGCGGCTGCGGGAATGGATGCCGTTGACGTACGTCTGCTGTGAATGAATTTCTGGCACTAGGGTCGCTGTTTGCAAGCAGCTTCCTGAGTGCAACGCTGCTGCCGGGTAACTCCGAAGCCGTGTTGGTCGCGCTGCTGCTTTCGGGCGCGAGTAAGCCCTGGCTTCTGGTAGTAATAGCAACAATGGGTAATAGCCTTGGCGGGGCTACTAACGTTATTCTTGGTCGTTTTTTTCCATTACGCAAAACATCGCGGTGGCAGGAAAAAGCGGTGGGTTGGCTCCGACGCTACGGTGCGGCAACGCTGCTGCTGAGCTGGATGCCGGTCATCGGCGATTTGCTGTGCCTGTTGGCAGGGTGGATGCGTATTTCCTGGGGACCAGTACTCTTTTTTTTATGCCTGGGGAAAGCGTTACGTTACGTCGCAGTCGCGGCGCTGACGCTTCAGGGCATGACGTGGTGGCACTAATTGGATGGCAGGTGGAATATCGCATCTCCACGATGACAATTATGCTTAATAAAATGAATTCGACAGGCGGGAGGTCAATTTGATCCCGGACGTATCACAGGCGCTGTCCTGGCTGGAAAAACATCCTCAGGCTCTTCAGGGGATCCAGCGCGGACTTGAGCGCGAAACGCTGCGCGTTAATGCAGATGGTTCTCTGGCAACAACCGGTCATCCGGAAGCGCTAGGCGCAACCCTGACCCATAAATGGATCACCACGGACTTTGCTGAAGCCCTGCTGGAGTTTATTACTCCGGTCGATGGCGACATCGACCATATGCTGACGCTCCTGCGTGACGTGCATCGCTACACCGCACGTCAGCTGGGCGATGAACGCATGTGGCCACTGAGCATGCCTTGCTATATTGCGCCGGGTCAGGATATTGAACTGGCGCAGTACGGCACATCAAATATTGGTCGCCTGAAAACCCTGTATCGTGAAGGGTTGAAGAACCGCTATGGCGCGCTGATGCAGACAATCTCCGGCGTACACTACAACTTCTCACTGCCAATGGCATTCTGGGAAGCGAAGTGCGGTTCGCATGATAAAGAGGCGATTTCAGCCGGTTATTTCCGTCTCATTCGCAACTACTATCGCTTTGGCTGGGTAATTCCGTACCTGTTTGGCGCCTCGCCGGCAATTTGTTCTTCCTTCTTACAGGGCAAACCGACCTCGCTGCCGTTTGAGAAGACGGAATGCGGCATGTACTACCTGCCGTACGCCACCTCTCTGCGCCTGAGCGACCTTGGCTATACCAATAAATCGCAAAGCAATCTCGGAATTACGTTTAACGAATTGCACGAGTATGTGGCAGGATTGAAGCGCGCGATTAAAACGCCGTCGGAAGAGTATGCCCGTATCGGTCTTGAGAAAGACGGCAAATACCTGCAAATCAACAGCAACATTCTGCAGATTGAAAACGAGCTGTATGCGCCAATCCGTCCTAAACGTGTCACGCGCGACGGTGAAACGCCTTCCGATGCGCTGCTGCGCGGCGGTATCGAGTATATCGAAGTGCGTTCGCTCGATATCAACCCGTTCTCACCGATTGGCGTGGACGAGCAGCAGATTCGTTTCCTCGACCTGTTTATGGTCTGGTGCGTGCTGGCCGATGCGCCAGAGATGAGCAGCGACGAGCTGCTGTGTACCCGTACCAACTGGAATCGCGTGATTCTGGAAGGGCGCAAGCCGGGACTGACGCTGGGTATTGGCTGCGAAACGGCACAGTTCCCGTTGAGCAAAGTGGGTAAAGATCTGTTCCACGATCTCAAACGTGTGGCGCAGACGCTGGACGGTATGAACGGCGGTACGGAATACCAGAAAGTGTGTGACGAGCTGGTCGCGAGCTTTGATAATCCAGAATTAACCTTCTCCGCACGCATTCTGCGTTCTATGCTTGATGAGGGCATTGGTGGCACAGGTAAAGCGTTGGCGGAACAGTATCGTACGATGCTGCGTGAGGAGCCGCTGGAAATTCTGAGTGAGGAAGATTTCGCGAAGGAGCGTGATGCGTCCCGTGCGCGTCAGCAGCAGATTGAAGAGGCGGATAACGAACCGTTTGAAGCACTGCTGGCAAGACACGCCTGATACAAAAGAAAAAGGCCACATCACTGTGGCCAAAATATACATCTCTGAATCAGGGATGATGATAACAAATGCGCGTCTTTCATATATTAAGACTGGCATGGGAACAAAGAGTTCAGTTTATTTTAAAAAAAATCACATTATCCTGAAGCGGAACGCGGTGGAATGCATAAAGTTGATTCTATTCAAGTGGTTACAAACCGTTGGTGATAGAAAAAAGTGCACTACCCGGGAGCATGAAGGAGATATCGGAGGTTACGAAATGCCGTTGTTAGATAGCTTCACAGTTGATCATACCCGTATGGAAGCACCTGCCGTTCGCGTAGCGAAAAAAATGAACACGCCGCACGGTGACGCGATCACGGTTTTTGACCTGCGTTTTTGCGTACCGAACCAGGAAGTGATGCCAGAACGTGGGATCCACACGCTGGAGCACCTGTTTGCGGGCTTTATGCGTGACCATCTGAACGGTAATGGCGTTGAAATCATTGATATCTCGCCAATGGGTTGCCGTACCGGTTTCTACATGAGCCTGATCGGTACTCCGGATGAGCAGCGCGTGGCAGATGCCTGGAAAGCGGCGATGGCAGACGTACTGAAAGTGCAGGATCAAAATCAGATCCCTGAGCTGAACGTTTACCAGTGCGGGACTTATGAAATGCACTCCCTCAGCGAAGCGCAGGACATTGCGCGTCATATCATTGAACGTGACGTTCGCATCAACAGCAATGATGAGCTGGCGCTGCCAAAAGAGAAGCTGAAAGAACTGCATATTTAGTTTTGTGCGTTCAGCAAGCTGATAAAACCCGGTTCGCTCCGGGTTTTTTATTGCCCGTCGTTCAGGTTGACGACAATCGCCGTAGGCTGGATAAGACAACGCCGCCATCCGGCAATTTGCGTCGGACCGAGCGTGTGCGAATTCAAGTCAAAAAAAAGCCAGCTCGCTTGAGCTGGCTTTTTCATTAGTGGGCGCCTCCGCCCCCGCCCCCCGCCCCGAAAGGCGGTCTGGCGAACCACACCAATCCCAACAGAATGAGGAATATCCCGGCCGAAACCCAGAAGATTTCGTTGGCGGAGACAATCAGCCCTTGGTTGGTAATCTGCTGGGCAATCCAGCCGGAAGCCTGCTGTTGCGTCATCCCCATGCCCTGCAGCTGATCGTACATCTGCTGGGCGTTCGGGTTAAACGGTGTCACAGACTCCGTTAGCTGCGCGTGGTGCAGCGCCTCGCGGTTGGTCCATAGCGTCGTGGTAATCGACGTGCCGATAGAGCCTGCTAGCGTACGGGTAAAGTTCGACAGGCTCGATGCGGCCGCCAGACGCTCAGGCGGTAGCCCGGAGAGCGTGATGGTGGTCAACGGCATGAAGAAGCACGCCACGGCGAAGCCCTGAATAAACTGTGGCCAGGCCGACGCGCCGAAGTCCATCCCCGGTTCGAAGGTATAGGCGCGCCAGTAGAAACAGACGGCATACATAATAAAGCTGAAGGTGACCAGTCGGCGCATGTCCAGCTTGTGGGCAAAGCGGCCGATAATCGGCGACAGCAGGACAGGGATAACCCCGACCGGCGCTGACGCCAGGCCTGCCCAGGTTGCGGTATACCCGTAGACCTCCTGCAATAGCTGCGGCAGCAGAACAATCGCGCCGAAGTAGAGCATATAGGCAAGGCTGATACACAGACAGCCGATGGTAAAGTTTCGCGACTTAAACAACGACAGATCGACTATCGGGTTATCGTCGGTCAGCTCCCAGACAATCAGGAAGCTCAGCGATACCACCGCCACCACCGTCAGTACGACTATCTCAGTTGAGTTAAACCAGTCGAGTTCTTTACCCTGGTCGAGCATAACCTGCAGGCTACCGATACCCAGCACCAGCAGCGCCAGACCAATACCATCAATGCGTCGCTGCTCGGTCTTGGTTTCACGTCCGCGCAGGCTCTGGAGGCTTAACAGCACGACCAGCGCACCGATTGGTACGTTGATAAAGAAGATCCAGCCCCAGTGATAGTTGTCGCTGATATAGCCGCCAAGAATGGGGCCGCAAATTGGCGCCACAATCACCGTCATTGACCACAGCGCCAGCGCGACGGCGCGCTTGGCCGGCGGGTAGTTGTTGAGCAACAGGCTTTGTGACAGCGGAATAAGCGGCCCGGCAACAACCCCCTGAATCACGCGGAAGAAGATCAGCATGCCCAGGCTGTTGGATACCCCACACGCCCATGACGCAATGACAAAGGCGATGGTTGACCACAGGAACAGCTTCACCTCACCGACGCGTTTTGCCAGCCAGCCGGTAATCGGAATGGAGATGGCGTTCGCCACCCCAAACGACGTGATTACCCATGTCCCCTGACTCAGCGATGAGCCAAGGTTACCGGCGATGGTCGGGATAGCCACGTTGGCGATGGTGGAGTCCAGCACCTGCATGAAGGTGGCCAGCGACAGCGCAATGGTCATAATGACCAGTTGCGCGCCTTCCAGCGGTTTTTGCTGTTGCATTACGCGCACCCCAGCATTAGTTGGCGTTGGCCTGGACGATGTCGTTGATCAGCTTGTTAACCGGGTCGAGGCTGATTTCACGCGCGTTACTCTCGTAAACCGGGCTGGTGCGAATCTGATTAGCCAGCATCTGACCGTCGCGGTTGGAGGTGTCCACTTTCACCAGCGTAGACAGACCAATGCGCAGCGGGTGCTGTTCCAGCTGTTTTTCGTCCAGTTCGATACGTACAGGCAAGCGCTGTACTACCTTGATCCAGTTACCGGTGGCGTTCTGTGCTGGCAGCAGGGAGAAGGCGCTACCGGTACCCATATCCAGACCGACCACTTTACCGGTGTACTTCACATCATCGCCGTAAATATCGCTGACGACGGTGACCGGTTGGCCGATACGCATATGCGCAAGCTGGGTTTCTTTGAAGTTCGCGTCTACCCACAGGTTACTGGCAGGCACAACGGCCATCAGCGGCGTGGTCGGGCTAATCTGCGCGCCCGGCTGTACGGAACGACGAGAAACGTAGCCGCTCATCGGGCTGACGATTTTGGTACGCTGCAGGGCAAGCCATGCGTTACGGACTTCGGTCGCGGCCTGACGAACCGTAGGCTGATCTTCAAGTTTAGTGCCGAGGATCATCGCCTGGTTAGCGTTGTACTGTTGAATCGCTACGTCCAGAGCAGCCTGCGCGCTGGTGACGGCGTCTTTGGCGTGCTGCAGCTCTTCACGGCCAATCAGGTTGGCGTTGCCCAGCGGGATACGACGGTTAAGGTCGGTTTGCGCCTGAGCCAGCGTGGTTTTACGAATATCGATATTCGCCTGCAGCTGCTTGTTGTTGATCATCAACTGACGCATCTGGCGGACGCTTGAGGCAAGCTGAGTCTGCGCTTTCTCAAAGGCCTGCTGAGCATCGGTCTGATCGAGGGTGACCAGCACGTCGCCCTGCTTAATATAGTCGGTGTTGTCGGCCCAGACTTTGGTCACGCTGCCTGATACCTGCGACATGATTTGAACCTGGTTACCTGCCACGTAAGCGTCATCGGTTTCTTCATAATGACGCAACACCAAAAACCAGTAGCTCCCATAGGCTACGGCAATAATAACAAAGAGCAAGGTCAACAAGATGAGGGCGCGTTTACGTTTGCCTTTCTTGTTGGCGGTTTGCTGCGGGGCTTGAGTCTCCGCATTTGCGCTCATGTGATTCTCCACATTCTTATTATTTATTTCGGCTTAGCCGACCTGTTTTTCTACCAGAAAGGCCAGCAGAGATTATCTGCTGGCCTGTTCATCTGATTTTTTGGAGCGGTGGTATCAGCGCAAGGCATCCAGTACGGAACCGTCTTCTTCCATCTGATCCAGACGGGTGAGAAGCTTGCGAGTGATATGCTCAAGCTGGTCTTTCTCAGCCAGGCTCAATGAAGACCAAAGCTGATGCAGACAGTGATGCTGAGGAGGCAGAACCTCGTTCAGGAACTGATGACCTTTTTCAGTCAGCTGCAGGTGCAGGCAACGGCGGTCATTGTCGCTTTCACGGCGCTCAATCCAGCCACGTTTTTCCAGTTCATCTGCGATACGCGTGGCATTGGTGCGCGATGAGCCCAGCGCGCAGCTGAGTTCAGAAGGCTGAATACTGTGATTTTCTTGAGACTCCAGCGTGATTAGCGCCATAAACAACGTCTCGTTGATCCCCTGAGCTTTCAGCATTTTATTACGGTTGTCCAGCAGCTTGCCTTGCATGTGCATGCAAAGACGAGTGAGAAGGATCTCCTGGAAAGGGAACTCTTCGCTGCGGCTGGCGCGGAATTTCAGCATTTGTTCAATGGGCGTAAACGAACTATCCATCTGGGCATTACCTCATTAGTTACAGTCGATATAGTAACGATAGTGACAAATAAAGTAAATGAATTATTATCCGTAATTTATGCGGTTAGTCTATGACATAAAGATGCCGGATACGTATATCCGGCGTCCGCTCTTTTATTCCGCTTCCTGACGATGATAACCCCACCACCAGACCAACAGGTTGGCAGCAGCTAGCAGACCACCTGCAAGGCACACGCCCATCCAGCCAGCGTGCTGCCAGGCGGAGGCTGAAAGCAACGAACCTACCGCACCGCCGATGAAGTAACTGGTCATATAGCCTGCGGTGAGGCGGTTACGGGCATCCGGCTGTACGCGGTAGATAACCGTCTGGTTGGTGATATGTACGCCCTGTACCATCAGGTCGAGCACCAGAATCCCGATGATTAACGCGATAGCGGACGTATGCCCGTACCAGATAGCCACCCAGGAAAGCAGCAACAGTACCAGACCCCAGGTGGTAGTCAGATGCGCTTTGCCTTTATCCGCCAGCCCGCCAACCGGACGAGCGCCCAGCGCACCGGCAGCACCGGCTAAACCAAACAGGCCGATGGTGCCTTCCGAGTAGTTAAACGGCGCGCCGGAGAGCAGAAACGCCATCGACGTCCACAGAATGCTGAAGTTGGCGAAAGTCAGGCAGCCGAGCAGCGCGCGGGTGCGCAGAAGCTTGTCGCGGGCAAAGAGGCTGAAGATGGAGCCGAGCAGCTGCGGGTAGTTGAGGTGCGTCTCCTGCTTGAGCTTCGGCAGCCCGCGCCACAGCGCGAAGGCCAGCAGCACCATCAGCGCGGAGGCAACCCAGTAGACGGTGCGCCAGCCGCCAAGGCTTGCCAGCAGCCCGGCAACGGTACGTGCCAGCAGTATCCCGAGCAGCAGCCCGCTCATCACCGTACCGACCACCTTGCCGCGTTTTTCTGGTGAGGCGAGGGTCGCCGCCATCGGCACCAGTAGCTGAGCGACGACCGAGAACAGGCCGGTCAGCGCGGTGCCGAGGATCATCATGCCAAGTGAACTGCTGCTGGCGGTAATCAGCATGCCGCCAGCAGCCAGCAGGGTCATGAGGACAATAAGCGAGCGACGTTCGAACATATCGCCGAGCGGCACCAGGAACAGTAGTCCGGCAGCATAGCCAAGCTGGGCGGCGGTGACGATAAAACCGGCCTGTCCGGCGCTGAGCGAGAAATGGCGGGCGATAGTCTCCAGCAGCGGCTGGGCGTAGTAGTTACTGGCTACGGCAAGACCGGTGGCAACGGACATTAAAACGATCAAAGCCGGGCTAAGCCCGTGAGCAGGTTTAGTCATGGTATTGAGAAAGTAAGGAAAGATGGGGTCGATAATAACGAAAGGTGTGGGGGAGGGGGAAAATGATGCGTAGCGGATTGTGCTTTTTGGTGGACGTCGTGCTTTCCCGGCGTCGCGTTGCTCGGCCGGGCTACATTATATTGGTAGCCCGGCCGAGGCGTTCACGCCGACTCCGGGGTCGGCGTAACGGCTAATTTACTTCTGCGCGGCCAGCGCCTCTTTCACCCAACCATCAAACACCTGCTGGTGGGCCTGGATCCAGCCATCTACCTGACCCTGCACGTCCGCTTCAGACGCTTTACCATCATGCATCATCGCGTTCTGGGCATTAATGTCGGACAGCGGCAGTTTCATAATGGCAAACAGCTTCGCCGCAGCCGGGTTCTTCTCGGCCCAGGCTTTGTTAGCCACAATGTGCATTGTGCTGACCGGGAAACCGTAGTTTGCGCCGTTAGACAGCTTAGTATCAATGTTTTTCTGCACGCCTGGCAGGGAAGAGAACGGTACCTGCAGCCAGACGACATCTTTACCCGGCTTCAGTACGTCGCTGACCCAGTAAGGTGTCCAGGTGTAGTACAGAATCGGCTTACCTTCTTTAAAGCGGGTGATGGTATCGGCCATCATCGCCGCATAGTTACCCTGGTTGTGATCGACTGATTTAGTCAGATCATAGGCCTCCAGCTGGTGGTTAATCACCGCTTCACAGCCCCAGCCAGGGTTACAACCGGTGAGGTCGGCTTTGCCGTTACCGTTGGTGTCAAACAGCTTGGCAATCTTAGGGTCTTTAAGCTGAGCAATGTTGGTGATGTGGTATTGATCGGCGGTTTTTTTATCGATCAGATAGCCCTGCGCTGCGCCGTTGACCAACGTGCCTTCGCGATAGAATTTCTTGTCACCACCGGCGGCGGCGTACATGTCATCATGCAGCGGGATCCAGTTGACGGCGGTGAAGGTGGCATCGCCAGCGGCCAGCGAGGTGTAAGCCACGTTGTAGTCGACTTCGTTTGGCTTATCGACGGTGTAGCCCAGTTTTTCCAGCGCGCGGCTCACCAGCAGGGTCTGGAAGGTTTCTTCAGAAAGGGTGCTCTGTACCGGCTGGACGGTAATGCCTTTCCCTGGGAGGTCGGCGGCGAAAGCGCTGGCCGAAACCAGCGTAGTGAAAGCGGTAGCTAAGACGAATGAGTGTCGCATCGTTGTTCCTTTAATAGTGATTGTTGCGGAGCATTGGCCCGACGCCTGCCGGGCCAATACGATGGTTACTTAGAGAAGGGGCGCATCAGCAGGCCGACCGGGCCGGTATTGAACCAGCGACGATTGCCTTTGCTGCGAGAATCGCGGCCTACGGCCTGGGTCAGACGGTCGAGGATAATGGCGAGGATAACAATCCCTACGCCGCCCACGGTGGCAAGACCCATATCAAGACGACCGATACCGCGCAGCACCATCTGGCCCAGACCGCCGACGGCGATCATCGAGGCGATAACCACCATCGACAGCGCCAGCATCAGCGTTTGGTTAACACCGGCCATAATGGTCGGCATCGCCAACGGCAGCTGCACTTTAAACAGCATCTGGCGCGGGCTGGCACCGAATGAGCGCGAGGCTTCGATAAGGTCGGCCGGCACCTGGTTAATCCCGAGAATGGTCAGACGCACAATCGGCGGCAGGGCAAAGATAATGGTCACCACCACCCCCGGTACGTTACCGATACCGAACAGCATGACAATCGGCACCAGATAAACGAACGCCGGAGTCGTCTGCATCGCATCGAGCAGCGGCCGGATAATCTTCGACGCCCGCGGGCTGCGCGCCAGCCATATGCCAAGCGGTAGGCCTATCAACACGCAGAACAGCAGCGCGGTGAGCACCAGCGCCAGGGTAATCATCGCCTGCGACCAGGCACCGATAGCACCGATAGCAATCAGTGAAATCAGCGTCGCAACGCCCATACCGACGCTGGAGATCTGCCAGGCAATCAGGGCGAAAATAATAATCGCCACCGGCGCAGGCATCCCTAACAGCAACTGCTGGAAGGCACTCAGGATGTAGTCGACGGGCACACGAATGCCCTGGAACACCGGACGGAAGTGCGTTACCACCCAGTCGATTCCTTCCGTCACCCAGCTATCGAGCGGGATCAGCGTCTTATGGAACGGGTCCATAATGTTGAAGTGTTCCGCCTGCGGTGCGGGCGCGCTGTGCAGCCAGTCTGCGCCGCCGCCGGAAGGGGCGGATGCCGGTGAACCCCAGGCATCGGCGGAGTTTGCCGCGCTATCGGCGGCCGGTGTGGTATCCCACGGATTAGATTGATCAGCCATTGTTGTTTACCCCCTCGCGATCTAATGCCTGTAGCAGCATTCTTTTTGAAATAACGCCGACATACTGCTGTTCTTCTCCAACAACCGGTACGGCGCAGGGTGCATGACCCACGTGAGAGAGCAATTCGCTGAGCGGCGTCTGGGCATCAACGGCCAGCGGCTCGTCAATTAATGCCGCCTCGATTCCCTGATTCGCCTTTAAGGCTTCTTTCAATGAATCGATGGACACAATGCCAACAAACTTATTACCGCGTTCGATGACGTAACCATATTCACGGTCATCATCCTGTAATAATTTCAGTGCCGAACGAGGACCGAAACCCGGCGTTTTACGGATAAGGCCATCCGGATTACGGCGGGCAATATCTTTGGCGCTAAATACCTGACTAATATCCACGCCGCGGAAGAAGGTGCGGACATAATCATTGGCCGGGTTATTCAGAATTTCATCAGGCGTGCCGACCTGTACCACTTCACCATTTTGCATAATGGCAATACGGTCGCCAATTCGCATCGCTTCATCGAGGTCATGGGAAATAAAGACCACGGTACGCTGATGTTTCGCCTGTAATTTTACCAGCTCATCCTGCATCTCAGTGCGGATTAATGGGTCGAGCGCCGAAAAGGCCTCATCCATTAATAGAATGTCGGGATTGATGGCAAGCGCGCGGGCTAGACCGACACGCTGACGCATACCGCCGGAGAGTTCGTCCGGGTAGCCATGAGCGTAATTCTCAAGACCTACCTGACGCAGCGCGTCCAGCGCTTTCTCCTGGCGTTCCTGTGCGGGAACACCGGCCAGATCCATACCAAAGGCGGTATTATCCAGTACGCTCATATGCGGCATTAGCGCAAAGGACTGGAATACCATCGCGATTTTTTTACGGCGAACTTCACGCAGCTCGGCATCGGATATTTTGGCAATATCGATACCGTCTATCAGCACCTGACCACGTGTGGGCTCTATCAGACGATTGAGAAGGCGTACCATGGTGGATTTGCCGGAGCCGGATAACCCCATGATGACAAATATCTCGCCTTCTTCAATGGCCAGACTGGCGTCTTTAACGCCAAGTGATAATCCTGTTTTATCGAGAATTTGCTCTTTGGTAAAACCTTTCTCGATATATTTAAATGCTCGCTGTGGGTGCTCGCCGAATATTTTATAAAGATTCTTAACTTCTAATTTAACTGCCATGCAATATGCGATTTCCTGTTTTTAGTTTATGTCGATATGCTACCTGATGAGAATAATGACCTGTTTATACCCTAGCATACTGAGACGATGTGACAACCCTCAATCCGGTTTCACTCGAAATAATCCGAAGGGTGATATTGCCGTCATTTCCCATGATATAAGGGCTGAGGGCGAATTGAGGATTATTGAATTTTTTATGAATTTCGTTATGAAATTTGGTTGAGGTCTAAAAAATCGTATGAATATTGTCTGAAAATCCACAGGTGAATTCAGGCTGATATTTGTATGATGATGGTGATTTTTTAAGAAATATCCGGGTAATAATCAGGGTGATATTTGGCAGGGAAACGGAGAATGACGGTGGAAAATAAGTGCCCGCAAATAGCGAATATTTGCGGGCATTTTTTAACTACATGCGCATACTGACGGCCAGGCGATTAAAGGCGTTCATCAGGCTGATGGCGAAGGTCATGTCGCTAATCTGCTCGGCGCTGAAATGGCTGAGCAGCGGCTGATAAACGCTGTCTTCGGCGCGGTTTTCGGCAATGTGGGTCAAATCTTCTGCCCAGGCCAGCGCCGCACGCTCGGCATCGCTGAAGTGATGACTCACTCGCCATCCTGCCAGCGCATCCAGCTTCACCTGATCGACGCCAGATTTACGCAGCGCTTTGCTATGCATCTCCAGGCAGAAGGCGCAGCCGTTAATCTGCGACACGCGCAGGTAAAGTAGTTCCAGAAGGGGACGCTCCAGCGAGCTTTTTTCCAGCGCCATGCTGGCCTGAACCAGCCCGGCGTAGACGTTTGGGCTCAGTTCACTATAGGGTTGGCGTAATGCAGTCATGTTGTCACTCCTCGTTCAAGATGGGACAAAAATAGCACTATAATGGTCTTAAAAAGATAGCCATATTTGGAGTAAAAAATAAGACCATGAAACCGAGCGGCGTACCACGCTATCAGCAGATTGCCAGAGAGCTGAAAGCGGCGATTGAACAGGGCGAACTGAAGGCGGGCAGGCGCTTACCCTCCAGCCGGGTCTATGCACAAGAGCTTGGCGTCTCAAGGGTGACGGTGGAAAACGCCTACGGTGAGCTGGTGGCGCAAGGCTGGCTGGAACGCCGTGGGCAGTCGGGCACGTTTGTAAGCGATCACTTAACCCTTGAGCCCGTGACCGCCAAGCCACTGGGGTTTGGTGGCGAGCATTTCCAGCCGCAGCCTTTCCAGCTTGGCCTTCCCGCGCTGGATCTCTTTCCTCGTGGCCTATGGGCGCGGGTGATGGGGCACCGGCTACGCACGCAAACCCGTTTCTGCCTGGCTCTGGGGGACGTTTGCGGCGAACTGTTGCTGCGCCAGGCCATTGTGGAATATCTCAGGCTCTCCCGCAGCATAGAGTGCGAGGCCGAACAGGTGTTTATCACCTCTGGCTATGCGGCTTCTATGGGGCTTATATTGCAGGCGCTGGAAGCGCGCGGGGAGGGTATGTGGATGGAAGACCCCGGGTTTCCGCTGATTCGTCCGGTTATTGAACAACAGGGCGTCACGCTGCACCCGGTGACGGTTGATGATGAGGGAATGAACGTTGAATGGATAACGCAGCACCCTACGACCGCCCGTTTTGCGCTGCTGACGCCGGCTCATCAAAGCCCGACCGGGGTCGCGCTCTCGCTTCCACGCCGTCGACAGCTACTGGATTGGGCCGCGCACCATGACGCGTGGATCATTGAAGATGATTATGACAGCGAGTTTCGCTATCAAGGCAAGCCGCTGCCGCCGCTCAAAAGCCTGGACGCGCCGCAGCGGGTGATTTACGCCGGTACGTTCAGCAAGTCGCTGTTCCCGGCGCTACGGACAGCCTGGCTGGTGGTGCCGCTGCCGCTGGTGGCGGCATTTCGTCGTCAGGCGCAGCGGCTGGCCTGCCCGGTACCGGTGTTGTGCCAGCAGACGCTGGCCGACTTTTTGCGCGAAGGGCATTTCTGGCGGCATCTGAAGAAAATGCGCGTTCACTATGCCGAGCGTCGGCGCTGGCTGGAAACCGCATTGCGAACAGAGGGTTTTCAGGTGCTGGAGCAGTTAGGCGGTATTCAGCTGGTGGTCACGGTAGAGGGAGACGATCGCGCGATGGCCCGGCGGGCGCGACAAGCCGGGCTGGCAGTGCAGGCGGTGAACGACTGGCGAATCCACCCGCGCGGTAAGGCTGGGCTTATCATGAGCTTTACCAATATTGTGTCGCAGCAGATGGCCGATGCGCAGGTGGCGGCGTTGAAGGCGGCGATAAAATAAAAACCCCGGAGTATCAGAGACACCCCGGGGGAGACGCGTTTTTATTATCTACATCGTTGTGATTATATTATCGACGACTGCCTAATAATACGCCAATAAAAATCCCCACCGCCGCGGCAGCGCTCACACTTTGCCAGGGTTTATCGCGAATATAGTCATCAGCGCTGCCAGCAACGTCACAGACGCTTTGCTGTAAACGGTTGCGACCGTGCATGCGCGCGCGCGTTTCGCTTAGCAGCTTTTTCGCATTGTGGCGGACGGCCTCAATTTCGTCTTTGTCGTCGCTGGCCCAGCTCTTGATAATGCCCTCAAGGCTATCGGCTAATTGGCTGACGTCGTTATGAATATCCTGAACTTCATCATCAGCATTGTTGCGATTAAGTGATTTAAACATGGCGTTCTCCACAAAATTAGATGGAGCGTTAAGTGTAGGTCACCTGACATAAATTGCCGGATATTATCCAGTTTCTGGAATTATCTGAAAGCGAGGCGAATACTGATTACGGTAAGGTGGCGATGCAGTAAAAGATGACGAGGATAAAATATGTATTTACGACCTGATGAGGTGGCGCGCGTTCTTGAAAAAGCGGGCTTTACCATGGATGCGGTAACCCCAAAAGCATACGGCTATCGCCGTGGCGAGAATTATGTGTACGTCAACCGCGAAGCGCGAATGGGGCGCACGGCGCTGATCATTCATCCGGCGCTGAAAGATCGCAGTAACAAATATGCCGAGCCGGCTTCCGATATTAAAGCCTGCGATCACTACGCAGAGTTTCCGCTCTATTTAGGCGGTGAAGTTGAGCAGCATTACGGTATCCCGCACGGTTTTAGTTCACGTATGGCGTTAGAGCGCTTTTTAGATGGGCTGTTTGGCGAGAAACGGTAAATAAGTGACTGGCTGAGCGTAGCCAGTCACTTATATCAATACGATTATGCTTTTGCCTGTGTGTACTGTTCCACGCGGAACAGACGACGGCAGAAATCCAGGAAATAGCCGTACGCGGCACCCATCACCAGCGATATGACGGCGTTAGAACTGACCGCCGCCAGAATCTGGTGCCAGTCGGCACCCACGCTCAGCAGAATAAGTACATATACCGGCGACTGGAAGGTGACATAAGCCAACGGGTCCGCCACGCGTTTTACCCAACCCGCCGGGCTAATGCGAGCCGCCTGTCGCATAATAAAATCGCGATAAATACCGTACGGCCACGCAATAATAATGTTGACCGGGATAGCAACCAGACGCGATGAAAGTGACTGCTCAAAGGTCATTCCTGAGAGAAATATTTCAATCATCATGTTCACGACGGAACAGTAGACAACCATGGCGAAAGTGTCTGCTGCCGCATGACGCAGGCGTGACTGCGCAGAGAACATCGGTATGCTCCTCGAAAATGAACGGTTAATACAGAAAGTGGTCTGTTTTATGGCGTTTTGGTTTGGTTTAATTGACGTGTATAGATTATCCATCTGGATTGGAACAAACAACTAGTGAAATATTTTTATTTAATGCTCTTTTGTCAATAAAATGCTCTGTTATTGATTGTTTTCTGTTTGCCGCGCTATTTTTGTTTTCATTGTCTATTTTTTATAAATAAATCATTGAGTTATTGTTTGTTTCGCAATGGTGAAAAAGGATGAGAAATAGTGCTAACCATGGCGTAAGTGAGGCAATGCTGATTTTTATGTGAATAGGGTCACATTCAGCGTTTTTATCCGATAAAAAGCCGATCTTTTAGCGTTTAGTTCTGAGTGAAGTATGTGGAAGGTATGCGGAATTTATGGGTAACTATTCATTTCGTCAGGAAGGATGCGGTGAGCCATGCCCACCGCAGTCAACGTTAGCAAACGCCAAAGTCGCCTTCTTCACTATACGGCGCAACGTCCGCCGCTTTTAGCGTGTACTGCTTGCCGTTTTCATCATTGGCCTGTACTGCCACGATGCTGTCTTCATGTACTTCAATGACTTTTAATTTTGGTCCGCCCATTTTGGGTTGAACCAGAGAGCCAGGTGCAAACATCTCAGGTGCTCCTTTGTTATTGAGTTCTTATACGCCGCTGGTGGATGAGCGCCGATTCCACGGCATCACCGCCAGCAGTCGCGCCATGCCGCAAAAGCCGGTCACTCCCGCAAAGGTTAAACCTGCACCGACAAAGGCGCTGAGCAGGAAGAACGCGCTGGAGAGGCTATATCCGAGCACGACGCCCAGTAAAATTAGCACGCCTGCGGCAATCTGTACCTGGCGCATTAGGGGTAGGGGCTGCGATTTATCCACTGTGGTGGCGAGGCCGGCCTGACGCCAGGCTTCAATACCGCCCGCGAGGAGTTTGACCTGCGCCGGGGCTGCGGCGGCTATCAACCGGTTCAGGTTGTTGCGCGCGCGATTACCGGACTGGCAGTGGAAAATAATGACTGCGTCGTCATTGGCGGTAAGCGTGACGCCTTGTTCTATTTTACCCAGCGGCAACAAACGAGCGGCGGGAATATGTTCACGAGCGTACTCGTCGGGGTCGCGAATATCGACGAGCATAGCGCCTTGCTCAATCAGCGCAAGGGCCGCTTGTGGGGTGATCTCTTCAACGGTCATTCAACTTCCCTCTTCAGGGCAATAGACGGCTTTTAATGTGGCAACAATTTGCCTCACCGCCTCGTTGCGGATGGAATAGTGGATACGCTGCGCGTCGCGCTGGCTGTCAATCAGCCCCTCTTCACGCATGCGTGCCAGGTGCTGCGAGGTAGCGGATGGGCTTAGGCCGCTGGCAGTAGCTAACTCACCGGCGCTGATACCGGGCGCATCGCAAAGCATGCAGAGGATCAGCAGACGGTTGGGGTTGCTCATCGCTTTCAGCAGCGCGGCGGCTTCACCGGCGCGTGTTTTCAGGAGTTTGCTGTCATTCATAGTTATTTTAGTATTTTCTTAATTAAGTAAACTCTAAACTAACGAGCAGGCTTTTACCAGTTAAACGTTCAGCTTGTTAATGAACATGTTGAATTATGTGTGAGTGGTCTAAAAAATCTGGAGCAAGGAAAAAACGGAGATAGGAATATTCTTAGTTTGACTTAAGGAAACCGCATTTTATGTGATAAAAAAAGAACAGCGATATGCATGTGGTGGTTAATTTCGTTAAATTTACGCTGATAATGTTGCAATAAACCTCTGCTGCTGAAGATTGAATGTGTTTTCTTTTCTGATTTTGGGCAACATAAATTCATGGTTTTTTATTTTTATTTATACGGTGCAAATACTTTTACGGCTATTTCACTAAACAATAATTTTGCATCGCGAATTAATGAGCATACTATATGTGCAGTATATCTAATGAATTAATTATCATTGATTGCTAATTGGGTAATAAATATTTAATGGCTTCTGTTTGTATGCGTTAAACAGAGCTGAGATTGCGCATTAAATACCCTGCGGATGGAATGAATACATTATAAACATGGAGGATATGATGGCTGTAAGGTCGGTGGGTCATATTTTGAACCGGACTTTCGGCTTAAATATAAGTTTAATCGAGAACGATTATGAATACACAATTCCGCATTATGGCGTGCATCGTTGCTGCATTAGTTTCTGGCGCGGCTGGCGCTGCAACCGCCTCCACATCGGGTGCGCAGGGGGCTGGTGGACAGGTCAACTTTAAAGGCACCATCACGGATGCTTCCTGCAACGTGGATGCCGATAGCAAAGGACAGGATGTCGACCTTGGTACCTGGGATAAAAGCTATCTTAGCGCTGCGGGTACTGAAACGACAAAAACAGCCTTCCATATCAAAGTGGCCGATTGCCCTGATTCGGTAAAGCAAGTATCCGTTCTATTTGATGGTCAGAAGGACCAACAGATGCCAGAACTGCTTGCGGTGACGTCCGGCGCGACCGGTGTGGGTATCAAACTGTACGAAGACGACCAAACCAGTAAAGTTACGCTGGGCACAGCATCTAAAAAGCAAAATGTGGTTGCCGATTCCCAAGGGACGGGTTCAGCCGACCTGAAGTTCTACGCTGACTATATGTCTACCGGCGCGGCGATTACCGCCGGTCAGGCAAACGGCGTTGCTGATTTCAATATGGTTTACAACTAATAAAACCGAGAGCAGAAGGCGACTTCTGCTCTTTTTTCGTCCTGGAACGTTGGGTATTCCCATGAATCGATTGATTGCGAGCATCGCTCTTTCTTTATTTATTGTCTCGGCTACGGCGCATGCGGGAATTGTCATGGGCGGTACTCGCGTAATATATGAAGAAGGTAAGCGAGAAGCCTCTATTTCGGTAACCAATGCCGACGGTAATACGCCTTATTTAGTGCAGTCGTGGGTTGAAAATTATTCTGCGAGTGATAAGTCTCAGCCACCGTTTATTGTTACGCCACCGCTGTTTCGCCTCGACCCGGAACAGAAAAACGTTCTGCGTATAAATTTTACCGGTAGTCGTCTGCCTGCCGATCGTGAATCTGTTTTCTGGCTGAATGTGAAAAGTATCGCACCATCGGTAATGACTCCAACTTACTGATAGTGTTTTATGTTCAGATAATGCCCGATGACCTTGTCATGCAGCTCCACCGATTTTGAGAACGACAGCGACTTCCGTCCCAGCCGTGCCAGGT
>NZ_CABTJS010000175.1:0-24390 GCF_902485085.1 uncultured Kluyvera sp. | reverse complement strand
GCGAACACCATCGCGCGTAAGCGTCTGTACGAAATGAACGTGGTTATCTCCGATACCGCAGAATACGGTAACTACCTGTTCTCTTACGCTTGCGTACCGCTGCTGAAAGAGTTCATGACCACTCTGCAGACCGGTGACCTGGGCAAAGCGATTGCCGAAGGTGCGGTAGATAACGCCCAACTGCGCGACGTGAACGAAGCGGTTCGTGGCCACGCTATCGAGCAGGTTGGTAAGAAACTGCGCGGCTACATGACCGATATGAAGCGTATCGCAGTAGCAGGCTAATAAAACCTCGTTATCATCCGGCCCGGTCAGCGCCTCGCGACCGGGCCGTTTTTTTATCTGCGCTTGACGGGATCGCTCAGTCCACTCTCTCATCATCTAAATTCATCTAGTTATCATATTGATAGCTTTTATTCGTACAGATTATTTTTTCTGGGATTGCTCACACTCATCTTATGTAATATTGTAAGTTACATGAAAACAAACAACTCATTCTCAGCGACGCTTCACATCCTGCTTCATCTGGAGCAGATGGACAAACCTCTGACATCCGAACAGATGGCCGCCTTTATCGACGGCAATCCGGCATTCATCCGCAAGCTGCTTGCTGGGCTCAGGGAAAACAACATTGTCTGTGCCACGAAGGGGCACCACGGCGGCTGGCGGCTGTGCCGACCGGTCAGTGAAATCACGCTTTACGATATCTACATGGCGCTCGGCGAACCGGCGCTGTTTGCGCTGGGCAACCGCAGCGAAAACCCGCAGTGCCTGGTGGAACAGGGGGTAAACCGGGTGATGTCAGAGACGCTCGCCGATGCGCAGACGTTGATCCTCGATCGCTTTAAGCGCCTGACACTACAGGATATCGGCAGCGAATTTATTAGCTACTTCAACGACAAAGGCCACGACCATGATTGAAAATTTAACCACCTGCCTGATGATTGCGATGGCGGCGAGCAGTATTTCGATGACGGTGACGCAGACGGAGCTGTTTGCCGCGTTTCGTGAATGGACGACCAAAAAGAACGCGCTGATGGGGCACTTGTTCCACTGCTTCTACTGCCTAAGTCACTGGGTGGTATTTGGCGGGATGGCGGTATATCGCCCGACGCTGTTGAACAGTGGCTTTGCGCTGATTGACTGGGTGATGACGGCATTTATCGTGATTACGATCACCACGCTGATTAACGGCTTGATGTTTAAGGTATTCCAGGCGGCGGTTAGCACCCATGTGATGAAACATAACGCCCAGCAGACGCTGCAATCGCAGAAATAAAAAAACCGGCGTCGCTTTGCTCGGCTACAAACGACCGGTAGCCAGGTCGAGCGAAGCGACGCCGGGATGCACCTTAGTTACGGTACAGCACTTTAATAATGTGGTAACCGAACTGAGTGTGCAGCGGGCCGGTTGGCTCCAGCACTGGACAGGAGAAGACCACCTTATCGAACGCCGGAACCATCTGGCCCTGACGGAATTCACCTAAGTCACCGCCGCGTTTGCCCGATGGGCAGATGGAGTGCTTCTTCGCCAGCTTGCCGAAATCGGCGCCGTTTTTAATCTGTTCCAGAAGATCCAGAGCCAGTTTCTCTTCTTTCACCAGGATATGCACTGCTGCTGCTGTTTTTGCCATGATCGAGCCTTTCTATAAGCGAGTCTGTAAGGCTGGCGATTTTAGCATGGCTTATCGCCGATACAGCACCTTGATGATGTGATAGCCAAATTTGGTTTTAACCGGCCCGAAAGGCTTAAGTAGCGGACAGCTAAAAACGGCGGCGTCGAATGGCCCCACCATCATCCCCTGCTTAAACTCGCCAAGATCGCCACCGTTGCGCCCGGAAGGGCAGCGGGAATAGCGTTTTGCCAGATGATCGAAGCTGATTCCTCGCTCCAGTTTGCTGAGGATCTCCAGCGCCAGTTTTTCTTCTTTTACCAGGATGTGCAGGGCTGCCGCGCTCTTTGCCATAAGGTCACTCTTATCGTTGGTTTGCTACCCAACACTTTACCATTCGGCGGGTAAATCTCAGCCTGACTTTCTGCTACAATCCACACCCCCGTGTTTACAGATTGAGCAATGCCCCTATGCGTTTAAACCCCGGACAACAACAAGCCGTCGAATTTGTCACTGGCCCTTGCCTGGTGTTGGCGGGTGCTGGCTCCGGCAAAACCCGCGTTATCACCAATAAAATTGCGCACCTGATCCACCAGTGTGGTTATCAGGCACGACATATTGCGGCGGTGACCTTTACCAACAAGGCCGCACGCGAGATGAAAGAGCGCGTGGCGCAAACGCTGGGGCGCAAAGAAGCGCGTGGGCTGATGATCTCCACGTTCCACACGCTTGGGCTGGATATCATCAAGCGCGAGTATGCGGCGTTGGGGATGAAGTCGAACTTTTCCTTGTTCGACGATACCGATCAAACCGCGCTGCTTAAAGATCTGACCGAAGGGCTTATCGAAGACGATAAGGTGCTCTTCCAGCAGCTGATCTCGACGATCTCCAACTGGAAAAACGATCTAAAAACCCCGGCGCAGGCAGCGGCCAGTGCGAAGGGTGAGCGCGATCGTATTTTTGCCCACTGCTACAGCCTGTACGACGCGCACATGAAAGCGTGTAACGTGCTGGACTTTGACGACCTGATCCTGCTGCCGACGCTGCTGCTGCAACGTAATGAAGAGGTGCGTGAGCGCTGGCAGAACAAGATTCGCTATCTGCTGGTGGATGAATATCAGGACACCAACACCAGCCAGTACGAGTTGGTGAAGCTGCTGGTGGGGCAGCGTGCGCGGTTTACCGTGGTGGGCGACGACGATCAGTCAATCTACTCCTGGCGCGGTGCGCGTCCGCAAAACCTGGTCTTACTGAGCCAGGACTTCCCGGCGCTGCAGGTGATTAAGCTGGAGCAGAACTACCGTTCCTCCGGGCGCATTCTTAAAGCGGCAAACATTCTGATCGCCAATAACCCGCATGTGTTTGAAAAACGTCTGTTCTCCGAACTGGGCTACGGCCCGGAGCTTAAAGTGCTGAGCGCCAACCACGAAGAGCACGAGGCGGAGCGCGTCACCGGCGAGCTTATCGCCCATCACTTCGTCAATAAGACGCAGTACAAGGACTACGCCATTCTCTATCGCGGCAACCACCAGTCGCGGGTGTTTGAAAAATTCCTGATGCAGAACCGCATCCCGTACAAAATTTCTGGCGGCACGTCGTTCTTCTCCCGCCCGGAGATTAAAGACCTGCTGGCCTATCTGCGCGTGCTGAGCAACCCGGACGACGACAGCGCATTCCTGCGTATCGTCAACACGCCGAAGCGTGAGATTGGTTCGGCAACGCTGCAAAAGCTCGGTGAGTGGGCGATGACCCGCAACAAAAGCCTGTTTACCGCCAGCTTTGATATGGGGTTGAGCCAGACGCTAACCGGGCGTGGCTATGAATCTCTCACTCGCTTTACCCAGTGGCTGGGTGAAATCCAGCGTCTGGCGGAGCGCGAGCCGATTGCCGCCGTACGCGATCTGATTCACGGCATCGACTATGAGTCCTGGCTGTTTGAAACCTCGCCGAGCCCGAAAGCCGCCGAAATGCGTATGAAAAACGTCAATACGCTTTTTAGCTGGATGACGGAAATGCTGGAAGGTAGCGAGCTGGAAGAGCCGATGACGCTGACCCAGGTTGTGACTCGCTTTACCCTGCGCGACATGATGGAGCGCGGTGAAAGTGAAGAGGAACTGGATCAGGTTCAGCTGATGACGCTGCATGCCTCGAAAGGGCTGGAGTTCCCGTACGTCTTCCTCGTGGGCATGGAAGAAGGGCTGCTTCCGCACCAGAGCAGCATCGATGAGGATAACGTCGATGAGGAGCGTCGTCTGGCCTACGTGGGCATCACCCGCGCGCAGAAAGAGCTGATTTTCACTCTTTGCAAAGAACGCCGCCAGTATGGCGAGTTGGTACGCCCTGAACCGAGCCGCTTCCTGCTAGAGCTACCGCAGGACGATGTGGTGTGGGAGCAGGAGCGAAAAGTGATTACGCCCGAAGAGCGCATGCATAAAGGGCAAGCGAACGTCGCCAATATTCGTGAAATGCTGGCGAAAGCGAAAAAGGGTTAACCAGTAGCCCGGCCGAGCGAAGCGACGCCGGGAATATGCACAGTGCCTTCCCGAAGTCGGTGTTACAAGCTATCCGGTAGCCCGACGCCAGCAACCTGCAACGGCCAATGGATATAGCTTTGCCATTGGCATTCTTGATCGACCATTTCACGCCCCAGCGGATGCTGTTCCAGCCAACTGTCCGGCAGCGTCAGGGTCAGATTTTCCCCGTCTACGGTCAGCGTAATCGCTGGCAGAAGATCGTCACGACGACGGCTGGCAAAGAGAATCGCCAGACGCAGCAGACGGCAGAGATGCTCCGCGACGCGCGGCGGCACGGCGTTCTGCTGGTGGAGCGTTGGCAGATTGACGGTGTTGGTTTGGTTCAGCAGCAGGGTGGCGAGCAGTTTTTTCTGCGCAGGCGTGAAGCCCGGCAGGTCGAGATTGCGTACCAGATAGGCCGCGTGCTGCGGAGCCTGTTTGAAATCAACGCTGAGGCCAATCTCATGCAGTGCGCAGGCGCTTAATAGCAGTTCGCTGCTTAATGGCTCCAGATCCCAGCTATCTTTCACCTGTTCGACAAAATTCGCCGCCAGTTGAGACACGCGATTTGCCTGCTCAATATCAACCATAAAGCGACGCTGAATATTACGCAACGTGCGGCTGCGAATGTCCTCGTCGACCGCCAGATGCAGCATGCCGTAGACCAGCCCTTCACGCAGTGCGCCGCCGGCCAGGGTCATGCACTGGATATCCAGCTCGGTGAAAATGGCGATAAGAATGGCGAGCCCACTTGGGAAGACCAGCGCGCGTTCAAGCGTCAGCCCTTCAATTTCCAGCTCTTCCAGACGGCCGCACTGAATGGCGCGCTGTTTTAGCTGCTGAAGCTTGGCGAGGGTAATGCGTTCATCCATCCCCTGCGCCATCATGATTTCTTGCAACGCCTGCACCGTACCAGAGGCACCGACGCAGACTTTCCAGCCGTGGTGACGCAGTTCATCGGCAACGGGCTTAAGCACTTCACGTGCGGCACGTTCCGCTTCATCGAAGTGTTCCTGGGCCAGGTTACGGTCGGTAAAGTAGCGCTCAAGCCAGGTCACACAGCCCATCGAGAGGCTAAACAGCGAAGTGGTTTGCGCACCGGTGCCGGTGACCAGTTCGGTACTGGCACCACCGATATCGACCACTAAACGACGATCGTCGCCGCCGGTGGTGTGCGCCACGCCCTGATAAATCAGGCGCGCTTCTTCTTCCCCGCGGATAACCTGCACTGGGCAACCGAGGATTTCCTGGGCTTTGGCGATGAACACATCGGCATTAACGGCAAGACGCAGCGTCGCGGTAGCCACGATACGAATTTGCGTTGGGGGAATATCCTGAAGACGTTCGGCAAACAGGCGCAGGCATTGCCAGCCTCGCTCCATTGCTTCCGTCGAAAGAGTGTTGTCGCGGTTAAGTCCGGCGGCCAGACGCACTTTGCGCTTAATGCGCGTCAGCGTCTGGATGCTGCCCGCCACCTCGCGAACAATCAGCATATGAAAACTATTGGAACCGAGATCGATAGCTGCGTATAGCGAGGTGGAAGTGAGCATAACTTATTTAACCTGAACGACGACGATTACGCGGAGCGCCCGAACGACGCGGACCGTTACCCTGACGAACGCGCGTCAGACGCAGCGGCTTCGGCAGCTCGGTTAAGAGCGCATCCGGGTTGTACTTACTCACCGGAATAGAGTGACCGGTGTAGGTCTCGATAGCCGGCAGGTTGAGCGCATACTCTTCGCAAGCCAGGCTGATTGAGTGACCGCTTGCGCCCGCGCGACCGGTACGACCGATGCGGTGTACGTAGTCTTCACAATCGTCCGGCAGGTCATAGTTAAAGACGTGTGTGACGGCAGGGATGTGCAAGCCGCGCGCCGCAACGTCGGTCGCGACCAGGATGTCGATATCACCGCGGGTGAAATCTTCCAGAATACGCAGACGTTTTTTCTGCGCCACGTCACCGGTCAGCAGGCCGACACGATGACCATCGGCAGCCAGATGGCCCCAGATGTCTTCACAGCGGTGCTTGGTGTTGGCGAAGATAATCGCGCGGTCCGGCCACTCTTCTTCCAGCAGCGTTTGCAACAAACGCATCTTTTCTTCGTTGGAAGGGTAGAAGAGCTCTTCTTTAATACGGTGGCCCGTTTTCTGCTCTGGCTCAACTTCCACGTATTCGGCGTTGTTCATTTGCTCGAACGCCAGTTCACGTACGCGGTAAGAAAGGGTAGCGGAGAACAGCATGTTCAGACGCTGGTTGGCCGCAGGCATACGGCGGAACAGCCAACGGATATCTTTAATAAAGCCCAGATCGTACATACGATCCGCTTCGTCCAGCACCACGACCTGGATCGCGCCCAGGTTGATATGGTTCTGTTTTGCATAGTCAATGAGACGGCCAGTGGTGCCGATCAGAATATCGACGCCGCTTTCCAGCACTTTCAGCTGTTTATCATAGCCGTCACCGCCGTAGGCCAGGCCCAGCTTCAGGCCGGTCGCCTGAGCCAGCGGCTCTGCGTCAGCGTGAATCTGTACTGCCAGCTCACGGGTTGGCGCCATAATTAAGGCGCGCGGTTGATTCACCTGGCGGTCAGCAATTGCCGGGTGAGAAAGAAGATAATGAAACGTCGACGTCAGGAACGCCATCGTTTTCCCGGTACCGGTTTGCGCCTGTCCCGCTACATCACGTCCAGCAAGCGTCAGCGGCAAAGCCAGCGCCTGAATGGGCGTGCAATTATAAAACCCTTTGGTTTCAAGGGCTTCAACCACTTTAGGGTGCAGGGCGAAGTCGGAAAACTTCTGTTCAGTTAAATGTGTTTTGCTCATAGTGTGGTAGAATATCAGCTTACTATTGCATTAAGAAAGCGTATCCGGTGAAATAACGTCAACCTTTGTTGGCGAAGTCAACATCAACACCTCGTTGGTTAATGCTACACCAACACACCAGGCTTATTCCTGTGGAGTTATATATGAGCGATAAAATTATTCACCTGACTGACGACAGTTTTGACACGGACGTACTTAAAGCTGACGGGCTGACACTCGTCGATTTCTGGGCAGAGTGGTGCGGTCCGTGCAAAATGATCGCCCCGATTCTGGATGAAATCGCCGAGGAGTATCAGGGTAAACTGACCGTTGCTAAACTGAACATCGATCAGAACCCAGGCACTGCACCGAAGTATGGTATCCGCGGTATCCCTACGCTGCTGCTGTTCAAAAACGGCGAAGTTGCAGCGACTAAAGTTGGCGCACTGTCTAAAGGCCAGCTGAAAGAGTTCCTCGACGCTAACCTGGCGTAAGAGATTAAACGTAAGCGTTCAGGGTTCCTGTGTTCTTAATTTGAGCGGAACTCTGGACGCTTGCCATCAGTCGTGCTAAGTTAACTTTGACTTCGTTTTAAACATACCTTGTTTGAATCTGTTTGACCCAAACCTCCCGTTGTCGTTAACAGCGTCAGAGGTTGAAAAATTCCAGGCTCGTCACTCTTTTCCGTCTTGTCGTTTCAGTTCTGCGTACTCTCCTGTGACCAGGCAGCGAACAGACATGAGTTGATGGCCGTAAACAGGCACGGATGACCCTGCCATACCATTCACAAATTAAGTTCGAGATTTACCCCGAGTTTAAGAACCCACACCATTATGAATCTTACCGAATTAAAGAACACGCCGGTTTCTGAGCTGATCACTCTCGGCGAAAATATGGGTCTGGAAAACCAGGCACGTATGCGCAAGCAGGACATCATTTTCGCCATCCTGAAGCAGCACGCGAAGAGTGGCGAGGATATCTTTGGCGACGGTGTGCTGGAGATACTGCAGGATGGATTTGGTTTCCTCCGCTCCGCAGACAGCTCCTACCTCGCCGGCCCTGATGATATCTACGTTTCCCCTAGCCAAATCCGTCGTTTCAACCTCCGCACTGGTGACACCATTTCAGGTAAGATTCGTCCTCCGAAAGAGGGTGAGCGTTACTTTGCGCTGTTGAAAGTTAACGAGGTTAACTACGATAAGCCGGAAAACTCGCGCAACAAGATCCTGTTCGAGAACTTAACCCCGCTGCACGCAAACTCTCGTCTGCGTATGGAACGTGGTAACGGTTCTACCGAAGACTTAACCGCTCGCGTCCTGGATCTGGCATCGCCAATCGGTCGCGGTCAGCGTGGTCTGATTGTGGCACCGCCGAAAGCCGGTAAAACTATGCTGCTGCAGAACATCGCGCAGAGCATCGCCTACAACCACCCAGACTGCGTATTGATGGTTCTGCTGATCGACGAACGTCCGGAAGAAGTGACCGAGATGCAGCGTCTGGTTAAAGGGGAAGTGGTTGCTTCTACCTTCGACGAACCCGCATCTCGCCACGTTCAGGTTGCCGAAATGGTTATCGAGAAAGCGAAACGTCTGGTTGAACACAAGAAAGACGTTATCATTCTGCTCGACTCCATCACTCGTCTGGCGCGTGCGTACAACACCGTGGTTCCTGCTTCAGGTAAAGTCCTGACCGGTGGTGTGGACGCCAACGCCCTGCATCGTCCGAAGCGTTTCTTCGGTGCTGCGCGTAACGTGGAAGAGGGTGGTAGCCTGACTATCATCGCGACCGCGCTTATCGATACCGGCTCTAAAATGGATGAAGTTATCTATGAAGAGTTCAAAGGTACCGGCAACATGGAACTGCACCTCTCTCGTAAGATTGCGGAAAAACGCGTCTTCCCGGCTATCGACTACAACCGTTCCGGTACCCGTAAAGAAGAGCTGCTCACTACGCCTGAAGAGCTGCAGAAGATGTGGATCCTGCGCAAAATCATCCATCCAATGGGTGAAATTGACGCGATGGAATTCCTCATCAATAAGCTGGCAATGACCAAAACTAACGACGATTTCTTCGATATGATGAAACGCTCGTAAAATCGGATTTTTGCCGACGAACGCCACACAATTGTGTGGCGTTTTTGTTTTTAGGAGTTTAGGCAATGGGGGTTAACATTTTTTTCACGAATAATTGTGGTTTACAGCTACAATGATAGTTAGTTTGCAAAATCGGTTATAAATCAGGCAAGTTTTCCCAATATTCATCAGGCTTCCTCTTCTGAAGCGCTGCTATCGTGGGTATACTTTCGCTATTAATATTCTCAGCGAGTATAAATTGTGAGTTTACTGACCGTCGGTACTGACTTGATCAGTATTTTCTTGTTCACCACCGTATTTCTCTTTTTTGCCCGTAAAGCGGCTAAAAAGATCGGTTTGGTGGATAAACCTAACTTTCGTAAACGTCACCAGGGGCTTATCCCGCTTGTGGGCGGTATCTCTGTGTATGCTGGGATCTGCCTGACCTTCGCGATTGCTAATTATTATATCCCGTACGCTTTCCTCTACCTTGCTTGTGCCGGTGTACTGGTGCTGGTGGGCGCTCTGGACGACCGTTACGACATCAGCGTCAAAATCCGTGCCACCGTTCAGGCGGTGATAGGCATCGTCATGATGACGGCAGGTCATTTGTATCTGCAAAGTCTGGGCTATCTGTTCGGTTCGTGGGAGCTGGTGCTGGGGCCGTTTGGTTTCTTCCTGACCCTGTTTGCCGTCTGGGGGATGATTAACGCTTTCAATATGGTCGATGGCATCGATGGCCTGCTTGGCGGTCTGTCGTGCGTCAGCTTCGGCGCAATTGGCCTGATTCTGTGGTTTGATGGCCAGACCAGCCTCGCCATGTGGTGCTTCGCGATGATCGCCACTATCCTTCCTTACATCATGCTGAACCTGGGTGTCCTGGGGCGTCGCTATAAAGTCTTTATGGGTGATGCCGGCAGTACGCTGATTGGCTTCACGGTTATCTGGATTCTGCTTGAAACGACTCAGGGTAAACACCACCCGATAAGCCCTGTGACGGCGCTGTGGATTGTCGCCATTCCGCTAATGGATATGGTCGCGATCATGTATCGCCGTTTACGCAAAGGGATGAGCCCGTTCTCTCCTGACCGTCAACATATTCATCATCTGATTATGCGTGCGGGCTTCACTTCTCGTCAGGCGCTGGTACTGATTACGCTCGCCGCCGCATTGCTTGCGGCGATTGGCGTCGCCGCTGAATACACCCGTGTTGTACCTGAATGGGCCATGCTGATACTGTTCCTGCTGGCGTTTGGCCTCTATGGTTACTGCATCAAACGGGCCTGGAAAGTGGCGCGTTTTATTAAACGCATGAAGCGCAGAATGCGCCGAAACAGTGAAAATAATCCAAAATTAACCAAGTAAAACTGGGGTAGTAATGACACAACCATTACCGGAAGCACCGTTGGCAAGTGCTGAGAATGAACTGGATATTCGTGGCCTGTTTCGCGCGTTGTGGTCGGGAAAACATTGGATTATCGGCTGCGCGGTGCTGTTTGCTGCCGTGGTGCTGATTTATACCTTTTTCGCCCGACAGGAGTGGAGCACCACGGCAATCACCGACCGTCCGACTGTGAATATGCTTGGCGGCTACTATTCGCAGCAGCAGTTCCTGCGCAACCTGGACGTAAAGGTTAATCCGACTACCGCCACGCCGCCTTCGGTTATGGATGAAGTCTACAAAGAGTTTGTCATGCAGCTGGCGTCCTGGGATACCCGCCGTGACTTCTGGCTGCAGACGGATTATTACAAGCAGCGGATGGTGGGGAATTCTCGTGCCGATGCCGCACAGCTCGACGATCTGATTAACGACATTCAGTTTATTCCCGGCGATGCCCTGAAAAGCATCAGCGATAGCGTGAAGCTCACAGCGGAAACGGCACCGGATGCGAATAACCTGCTGCGTCAGTATGTTGCCTTCGCCAGCCAGCGCGCCGCAGGGCACCTGAATGATGAACTCAAAGGCGCCTGGGCTGCCCGCACTATTCAGGTAAAAGCTCAGGTGAAACGCCAGGAAGAGGTCGCTCAGGCGATTTTTAACCGCCGTTTGCACAGCATTGAAGCCGCGCTGAAAATCGCGCAGCAGCACAACATCAACCGCAGCGTAACCGATATTCCGGCTGATGAATTGCCGGATTCTGAGCTCTCACTGCTTGGTCGCCCGATGCTGCAAGCGCGTCTGGAAAACCTGCAGGCGGTGGGGCCAACGTTTGACCTTGATTACGATCAGGGGAGGGCTATGCTAACGACCCTTAATGTCGGGCCAACGCTGGCGCCAAGTTTTCAGACATACCGGTATTTGCGTACGCCAGAGGAACCGGTAAAACGCACTAGCCCACGTCGTGTATTCCTGATGGTCATGTGGGGCATTGTCGGCGCATTGGTTGGTGCTGGGGTAGCACTGGCGCGTCGTCGCACGCAGTAAATACCCATCATTTGATGAAGGGCGATGGGCCTGTTTCATCTATAGAAGAGAATCGATGTGAAAGTACTGACTGTATTTGGCACGCGTCCGGAGGCGATCAAAATGGCGCCTCTGGTTCATGCGCTCGCAAAGGATCCTCACTTTGAGGCAAAAGTATGCGTTACCGCACAGCATAGGGAAATGCTTGATCAGGTGCTAAACCTCTTCTCCATCGTTCCGGATTATGACCTCAATATCATGAGTCCAGGGCAGGGGTTAACGGAAATAACCTGCCGGATTCTGCAGGGTTTAAAACCTGTTCTTGAATCTTTCAAACCCGATGTTGTATTGGTGCATGGCGATACGACTACGACGGCCGCCGCAAGCCTGTCGGCGTTCTATCAGCGTATTCCGGTCGGCCACGTGGAAGCGGGCCTGCGCACGGGAGATCTTTACTCGCCGTGGCCGGAAGAGGCCAACCGCACGCTGACCGGACATCTGGCAATGTATCATTTTGCGCCAACCGAAAACTCGCGCCAGAACCTGCTGCGGGAAAATCTCTCCGATAAACGCATTTTTGTCACTGGCAATACGGTCATTGATGCCCTCTTCTGGGTGCGCGATCGGGTGATGAACGATGAGGCGCTGAATACAGACCTCTCCCTACGTTTCCCTTTCCTGAATACCGGGAAGAAGATGATCCTGGTGACAGGGCATCGTCGGGAGAGCTTTGGGCAGGGCTTTGAAAAGATTTGCCACGCGCTGGCGGAAATCGCTGCGTCTAACCCAGATGTACAGATTGTCTATCCGGTGCATCTGAATCCGAACGTCAGTGAACCGGTCAACCGAATCCTGGGCCATGTTGATAACGTCATGTTGATTGAACCGCAGGAGTATTTGCCGTTCGTTTGGTTGATGAACCATGCCTGGCTTATCCTGACCGATTCCGGTGGCATTCAAGAGGAAGCGCCGTCGCTGGGTAAGCCGGTGCTGGTTATGCGCGAAACCACCGAACGCCCAGAGGCCATCGATGCCGGTACGGTGCGTTTAGTGGGGACGGATAGCCAGCGCATTGTGAATGAAGTTACGCGGCTACTGCGTGACGAAGAAGAATATCAAAGGATGAGCCGGGCCCATAACCCGTATGGGGATGGCCGGGCATGCGAACGTATCTTGTCAGCATTAAAAAATAATCAGGTAACGCTATGAGTTTCTCAACCCTCTCGGTGATCGGTCTGGGCTATATCGGCCTTCCAACTGCAGCAGCATTTGCTTCACGGCAAAAGCAGGTGGTGGGTGTAGACATTAATCAGCACGCGGTCGATACCATCAACCGCGGCGAGATTCATATTGTTGAGCCCGATCTCGACAGGGTAGTGAAAACGGCGGTGGCCGCTGGTTACTTACGCGCAACGACCACGCCGGAAGCCGCAGACGCCTATCTGATTGCTGTGCCAACGCCTTTTAAAGGCGATCACGAGCCGGATATGGTTTACGTTGAGGCCGCGGCGCGCTCGATTGCTCCGGTACTGAAAAAAGGGTCGCTGGTGATCCTCGAATCCACCTCTCCGGTGGGCGCGACCGAGCTGATGGCCGGTTGGCTGGCCGAGATGCGCCCGGACCTGACCTTCCCGCAGCAGGCGGGCGAGCAAGCGGATATCAACATTGCCTACTGCCCGGAGCGCGTGCTGCCGGGGCAGGTGATGGTGGAACTGATTAAAAACGACCGCGTAATTGGCGGAATGACGCCGGTCTGCTCCGCGCGTGCTAGCGAGCTCTATAACATCTTCCTTGAGGGCGAGTGCGTGGTGACTAACGCCCGTACCGCCGAGATGTGCAAGTTGACGGAAAACAGCTTCCGCGATGTGAATATTGCTTTTGCTAACGAGCTGTCGCTTATCTGCGCCGATCAGGGAATTAACGTCTGGGAACTGATTCGCCTCGCGAACCGCCACCCGCGCGTGAATATCCTTCAGCCAGGCCCTGGCGTCGGCGGGCACTGTATCGCCGTCGACCCGTGGTTTATCGTGGCGCAAAACCCGGAGCAGGCGCGTTTGATTCGCACCGCTCGTGAGGTGAACGACCATAAACCGTTCTGGGTTATCGACAACGTGAAGGCCAACGTTGCTGACTGCCTGGCAGCCAGCGATAAACGCGCCAGCGAGCTGAAAATTGCCTGCTTCGGTCTGGCGTTTAAGCCAAACATTGACGACCTGCGCGAAAGCCCGGCGATGGAAATTGCGCAGCTGATTGCCCAATGGCACAGCGGCGAAACCTTGGTGGTGGAACCAAACATTCATCAGCTGCCGAAAAAACTCGACGGCCTGTGCACGCTGGTGTCGCTTGAGACCGCGCTTGCCAGCGCTGACGTGATTGTGATGCTGGTGGATCACGCCCAATTTAAAACTGTTAGCGGTGACGCGATTACCCAGCAGTACGTGGTTGATACAAAAGGAGTCTGGCGTTGAAACGAATTCTGGTAACCGGTGGCGCAGGCTTTATCGGCTCGGCGGTTGTGCGCCATATTATCAACCACACGTCGGACAGCGTGGTGGTGGTGGACAAACTGACCTACGCCGGCAATCTGGCATCGTTGGCGCCAGTGGCGCAGGACTCTCGCTTTGCCTTTGAACAGGTTGATATCTGCGATCGCGCCGCGCTGAACCGCGTATTTGAACAGTACCGCCCGGATGTGGTGATGCATCTGGCGGCGGAAAGCCACGTTGATCGTTCTATCGACGGCCCGGCGGCGTTTATCGAAACCAACATCGTCGGTACCTACACGCTGCTCGAGGCCGCGCGTGCCTGGTGGTCTGCGCTGGATACCGACGGTAAAGCGGCGTTCCGCTTCCATCATATTTCAACCGATGAAGTTTACGGCGACCTGCATTCAGTGGACGATTTCTTCACGGAAACGACCCCTTATGCGCCAAGCAGCCCTTACTCGGCCTCAAAGGCCAGCAGCGACCATCTGGTTCGCGCCTGGCTGCGTACCTACGGCCTGCCGACGCTCATTACCAACTGCTCAAACAACTATGGCCCGTACCATTTCCCGGAAAAGCTGATCCCTCTGACGATCCTCAACGCGCTGGCCGGGAAACCGCTGCCGGTGTACGGCAATGGCCAGCAGATCCGCGATTGGCTCTATGTTGACGATCACGCCCGTGCGCTCTATCTCGTCGCCACCGAAGGCGCTATCGGGGAGACCTACAATATTGGCGGTCATAACGAGCGAAAAAATCTCGATGTGGTTGAGACTATTTGTGCCCTGCTCGAAGAGCTGGTGCCGGAAAAACCGCAGGGCATAGCGCACTATCATGATCTGATTACGTTTGTTGCCGATCGCCCTGGCCACGATTTACGTTACGCCATCGATGCGGCGAAAATTGCCCGCGAACTGGGCTGGACCCCGGAAGAGACTTTTGAAAGCGGCATGCGTAAAACCGTGCAGTGGTACCTCGCCAACGAAAGCTGGTGGAAACAGGTACAGGACGGTAGCTATCAGGGTGAACGTCTGGGTCTGAAGGGTTAATCACCCCGGAGGAGGAACGCAATGAAAGGCATTATTCTTGCTGGCGGGTCGGGCACGCGCCTGCATCCGATCACCCGCGGCGTATCAAAACAGCTGCTACCGATTTACGACAAACCGATGATCTACTACCCGCTGTCGGTGCTGATGCTGGCGGGTATCCGTGAAGTTCTGATCATCACCACGCCGGAAGACAAGAGTTATTTCCAGCGTCTACTGGGTGACGGTAGCGAATTTGGTATTTCATTGCAGTATGCCGAACAGCCAAGTCCGGACGGCCTGGCGCAGGCGTTTATCATCGGTGAAACCTTCCTGAACGGCGAGCCGTCGTGCCTGGTGCTTGGCGACAATATCTTCTTTGGTCAGGGCTTCAGCCCGAAACTACGCCATGTAGCGGCGCGTACCGAAGGGGCAACGGTGTTTGGTTATCAGGTGATGGACCCGGAACGCTTTGGCGTGGTGGAATTTGACGATAATTTCCACGCGCTCTCGCTGGAAGAAAAACCAAAGCAGCCAAAATCTAACTGGGCGGTCACCGGCCTCTACTTCTACGACAGTAAGGTGGTGGAGTACGCCAAGCGCGTGAAGCCTTCCGAGCGCGGCGAGCTGGAAATCACCTCAATCAACCAGATGTATCTGGACGACGGCAAGCTGACCGTTGAGCTGCTCGGCCGTGGTTTTGCCTGGCTTGATACCGGCACGCACGACAGCTTGATTGAAGCGAGCATGTTTGTGCAGACGGTAGAAAAACGTCAGGGCTTTAAAATTGCCTGCCTGGAAGAGATCGCCTGGCGCAACGGCTGGCTCGACGATGAAGGCGTAAAGCGCGCCGCCGCCGGGCTGTCGAAAACTGGTTACGGCCAGTATCTGCTGGAGCTGCTTCGTGCTCGTCCGCGCCAATATTGACTCCCTGACGTGGGAAAACCAATTCTTCGGCGTGAACAGTGCAATGGTTCGCGTGGCCGACGATGCGCCACCGCTGACCGTTGAACGATTAGCACAATGGTCTCGGGTACAGGCGAAAATAGCCGCGCATCAGGTGGATTACCTTGATGCGCTTCAGCATCTGGGGTTTCGGCTGGTTGAGGGTGAAGTTGATCTGGCGCTGCCGGTAACCACCGGGGGAACCACTCTGGCGCAGGTTGCCACTGACGATGATATTCCCGCGCTGCGCAGCCTTGCCGCCCAAGCTTTTGCCCAAAGCCGTTTCCGTGCGCCGTGGTATGCGCCAGAGGCGAGCGGTCGTTTCTATGCGCAGTGGATTGAAAACGCGGTGAAAGGCACCTTTGATAACCAGTGTCTGGTATTTCGCGATGAACGCGGGGCTATCCGCGCCTTTGTTTCCCTACGAGAATTAAACGCCTGTGACGCGAGAATCGGCCTACTGGCTGGTCGCGGTGCAGGTGCTGAACTGATGCAGGCGGCGGTATGCTGGGCGCATACCCGCGGCTTTTCGACGCTACGGGTGGCGACGCAAGCCGGCAATACCGCAGCACTTCAACGCTATATTCATAGCGGCGCTAACGTGGTTAGCACCGCGTACTGGCTATACAGGTGACTCCATGATTCCATTTAACGCCCCACCGGTAGTGGGTACTGAACTCGATTACATGCAATCCGCGATGGGCAGCGGGAAACTGTGCGGTGACGGCGGCTTTACCCGTCGCTGCCAGCAGTGGATGGAGCAGCGCTTCGGCAGCGCCAAGGTGCTGCTGACTCCGTCGTGTACCGCGTCGCTGGAAATGGCGGCGATCCTGCTGGATATCCAGCCGGGTGATGAAGTGATTATGCCGAGCTACACCTTTGTCTCCACCGCCAACGCCTTTGTGCTGCGCGGCGCGAAAATTGTGTTTGTTGACGTGCATAAAGAGACCATGAATATCGATGAGAGGCTGATTGAAGCGGCCATCACCGATAAAACCCGCGCTATCGTGCCGGTGCACTATGCGGGCGTGGCCTGCGAGATGGACACCATCATGGCGCTGGCGAAAAAATACAATCTGTTCGTGGTGGAAGACGCTGCGCAGGGCGTGATGTCGACCTACAAAGGCCGCGCGCTGGGCTCTATTGGCCATATCGGCTGCTTTAGCTTCCACGAAACCAAGAACTACACCGCCGGCGGTGAAGGCGGCGCGACGCTGATTAACGATCGTGCGCTGGTAGAACGCGCGGAAATTATCCGCGAGAAAGGCACCAACCGCAGTCAGTTCTTCCGTGGCCTGGTGGATAAATACACCTGGCGCGATATTGGCTCCAGCTACTTAATGTCTGATCTGCAGGCTGCCTATCTCTGGGCGCAACTGGAGGCCGCGGAGCGTATCAATAAGCAGCGTTTGTCCCTGTGGCAAACCTACTATGACGCGCTGCTGCCGCTGGCAAATGCCGGGCGCATCGACCTGCCGGTTATCCCGGAAAACTGCAGCCATAACGCGCACATGTTCTACATCAAACTGCGCGATGTGGAAGACCGCAGCGCGCTGATTAGCTGGCTGAAAGAGGCTGAAATCCTCGCCGTGTTCCACTACATTCCGCTGCACTCCTGCCCGGCTGGAGAGAAGTTTGGCGAGTTCCACGGTGAAGATCGTTTCACTACGCAAGAAAGTGAGCGTTTACTTCGGTTGCCGCTGTTCTACAACCTGTCGCCGGTCGACCAGCGTACGGTTATTAATACTCTGCTGAGCTATTTCGCCTGATATGTCACTGGCAAAAGCTTCGGTGTGGACCGCCGCGTCCACGCTAGTCAAAATTGGCGTGGGGCTGCTGGTGGTCAAGCTGCTGGCGGTATCGTTTGGTCCGTCAGGCGTCGGACAGGCAGGTAACTTCCGCCAGTTGGTCACCGTGCTCGGTGTGCTTGCTGGGGCGGGCATTTTTAACGGGGTGACGAAACTTGTCGCCCAGCATCACGATGACCCGGTGCGGCTGCGCCAGGTGGTGGGCACCTCATCGGCGATGGTGCTTGGCTTCTCCACGCTGTTGGCGGTGATCTTTTTGCTCGCGGCAGCGCCGATAAGTCAGGGGCTGTTTGGTCATACTCATTATCAAGGCCTGGTACGGCTGGTCGCGCTGGTGCAGTTAGGTATTGCCTGGGCGAACCTATTGCTGGCGCTGATGAAAGGCTTCCGCGATGCGGCGGGTAACGCGCTGTCGTTGATTGCCGGGAGTCTGATTGGCGTGGTGGCCTATTACGCCTGCTATCGTTTTGGTGGCTATCAGGGCGCGCTGCTGGGGCTGGCGCTGGTGCCGGCGCTGATAGTGATTCCTGCGGCGATGATGCTCACCAAACGCGGCGTCATTCCCTGGGGCTATCTCAAGCCACAGTGGGACCGTTTGCTGGCCGGTCAACTGGGTAAATTTACCCTGATGGCGGTGATTACTTCCGTCACGATGCCGGTAGCCTACGTGATGATGCGAAACCTGATGGCGGAGCACTACAGCTGGGACGAGGTCGGGATTTGGCAGGGTGTGAGCAGTATCTCCGATGCTTACCTACAATTTATTACCGCCTCGTTCAGCGTCTATCTGTTACCGACGCTATCGCGGTTGACCGCAAAGCAGGATATTGGCCGTGAAATTGGCCGCTCGCTGACGTTTGTGGTGCCTGCGGTGGCGGCGGCAAGCTTGACCGTCTGGCTGCTGCGCGATTTTGCTATCTGGCTGCTGTTTTCATCGAAGTTCGTCGCGATGCGTGACCTGTTTGCATGGCAGCTGGTCGGCGACGTGTTGAAAGTAGGCGCTTACGTTTATGGCTATTTAGTGATAGCCAAAGCCTCGCTGCGTTTTTATATCCTGGCCGAACTGAGCCAGTTTACGCTGCTGACGGCGTTCTCCCACTGGCTTATCCCGGCGCACGGCGCACTGGGCGCGGCACAGGCCTATATGGCGACCTATATTGTCTATTTCACGCTGTGTAGCGGCGTATTTTTAATTTGGCGTAAACGGCAATGACCGAACTGATACATATTCTGGGATCGGATATCCCTCACCACAACCAGACGGTGCTACGGTTTTTTGCCGATGAGCTGGCCGCAGAGCCCGCGCACGCCCGTCAGTTTATGGTGGTGAGCGGTGACGAAAGCCTGGCGAAGGCGTTTCCTTCGCTGGCGATCGACCGTTATAACGATAAATCCGCGCTGGCAAAGGCGGTGGTGGCAAAAGCGAAGGCCAATCGGCAGCAGCGCTTTTTCTTCCACGGTCAGTTTAATACCGGCATCTGGCTGGCGCTGCTCAGCGGTGGCTTGAAGCCCTCGCAGGTGAGCTGGCATATTTGGGGGGCGGATCTGTATGAAGTCTCCCGTGGCCTGAAGTTCCGTCTCTTCTACCCGCTGCGTCGCATGGCGCAGGGACGAGTAGGGCGCGTTTTCGCTACGCGTGGCGATCTCAGCTATTTTGCTACCCGACACCCGCAGGTGCCCGGTGAGCTGCTTTATTTCCCAACGCGCATGGACCCTTCGCTAAACGCGCTGGCGGACGTCGCGCCGCGTGACGGCAAGCTGACGATTCTGGTGGGCAATTCCGGCGATCGCAGCAACGAGCACGTTGCGGCACTGAAAGCGGTACATCAGCAGTTTGGCGATACGGTAAATGTGATAGTCCCGATGGGCTACCCGGCCAAAAACGAGCTATATATTGCAGAAGTAAGCGACGCCGCAAAGGTGCTGTTCAGTAACAAAAATGTGCAGATTTTACGCGAAAAACTAGAGTTTGACGCCTATCTTGCGCTGTTACGTCGCTGCGATTTGGGCTATTTTATTTTTGCGCGCCAGCAAGGTATCGGCACGCTCTGTTTGCTGATTCAGGCGGGGATCCCCTGCGTGCTCAACCGTCAGAACCCGTTCTGGCAGGATATGGCCGAGCAGCATATTCCGGTGCTATTCACCGACGATGCGCTGACCGTGCCGGTGGTACGTGAAGCGCAGCGCCAGCTGGCGCTGGTGGACAAAAGCGCCATCGCCTTTTTCAAACCTAACTATCTGGCGCCGTGGCATCGGGCGCTGCAACTGGCGGCGGGGGAAGCGGTATGAGCGAAATGCAGTTTACCGGGCTGTTCGCCGTCTGGCTGTTGTCGACGCTGTTTATCGGCACCTTAACCTGGTTTGAGTTCCGCCGCGTCCGTTTTAACTTCAACGTCTTCTTCTCGTTGCTGTTTCTACTGACCTTCTTCTTCGGCTTCCCGCTGACCTGTACCCTAGTGTTCCGTTTCGGCGTCGGCGTGTCGCCGCCGGACGTGCTGCTGCAAACGTTGCTGATTTCGGTCTGCTTCTATGCGGTCTACTACGTGACCTACAAAACGCGTCTGCGGCCTGCACAGACCAGCGCTGCGCGTCGGCCGCTGTTCACCATGAACCGGGTTGAAACGAACATCACCTGGGTTTTGCTGATGGTGATTGCGCTGTTTACGGTCGGCACGTTCTTCATGCATAACGGCTTCCTGCTGTTTAAGCTGCACTCCTATAGCCAGATTTTCTCCAGTGAAGTCTCGGGCGTGGCGCTTAAGCGATTCTTCTACTTCTTTATTCCGGCAATGCTGGTGGTCTATTTCCTCAATCCGACCTGGAAACGGTGGATCGGTTTTCTGATTGCGACCACGGCCTTTGGCCTGCTGACCTACGCGATTGTCGGTGGTACCCGCGCCAACATTATCATCGCCTTCGCCATCTTCCTGTTCATCGGCATTATTCGCGGCTGGATTTCGCTGTGGATGCTGGTGGCCGCCGGGGTGATGGGGATTATCGGCATGTTCTGGCTGGCGCTAAAGCGCTACGGCATGAACGTCAGCGGCGACGAAGCGTTTTATACCTTCCTCTACCTGACGCGCGATACCTTCTCGCCGTGGGAAAACCTGGCGCTGCTGTTGCAGAACTACGACAAAATTGACTTCCAGGGGCTCGCGCCCATGGTGCGTGACTTCTACGTCTTTATTCCAGGCTGGCTGTGGCCGTCACGGCCGAGCATCGTGCTGAACACCGCTAACTACTTTACCTGGGAAGTGCTGAACAACCACTCCGGGCTGGCTATCTCTCCAACGCTCATTGGTTCGCTGGTGGTGATGGGCGGTATGTGGTTTGTGCCGCTGGGCGCGGTGGCGGTGGGGCTGATTATTAAATGGTTCGACTGGCTGTATATGTTGGGCAATCGGGAAACCAACCGCTATAAATCGGCGATTCTGCACAGTTTCTGCTTTGGCGCGATCTTCAATATGATCGTGCTGGCGCGTGAAGGGCTGGACTCTTTCGGCTCTCGCGTCGTCTTTTTCATGGTTATCTTTGGTGTCTGTTTGCTGGTGGCAAAACTGCTGTACTGGCTGTTTGAAAGCGCGGGGCTGATTCATCAGCGGCTAAAACGTCCCCCGCACGTTGGAGAAGGACAAAATGGCTGACTCATTAACCGCGCCGACCTACACCCTGCGCGGGCTGAAGCTTATCGGCTGGCGCAACATGCAGCATGCGCTGGACTACCTGTACGCGGACGGCAATCTGAAGCAGGGCACGCTGGTGGCGATTAACGCCGAAAAAATGCTGACGCTGGAAGATAATGGCGAGGTGCGGGAGCTGATTAACGCGGCGGAGTTTAAATACGCCGACGGTATTTCCGTGGTGCGCTCTGTTCGCAAGAAATATCCCGAAGCTAACGTCTCACGCGTCGCGGGAGCGGATCTCTGGGAAGCGCTGATGGCCCGCGCGGGAGCCGAAGGTACGCCGGTGTTTCTCGTCGGTGGCAAGCCTGAAGTGATGGCGGAGACCGTGGAGAAGCTGCGCAAGCAGTGGAACGTGAATCTGGTCGGCACCCAGGATGGCTACTTTACGCCGGACCAACGACAGGCGCTGTTTGAACGTATTCACGCTAGCGGGGCGAAAATCGTCACCGTGGCGATGGGCTCGCCAAAACAGGAAATCCTGATGCGCGACTGCCGGCAGGTGCACCCCGACGCGCTCTATATGGGCGTGGGTGGCACTTATGATGTCTTTACCGGCCATGTGAAGCGTGCGCCGAAGGTGTGGCAGAACCTCGGACTCGAATGGCTTTATCGCCTGCTGTCCCAGCCAAGCCGGATTAAACGCCAGCTTCGCCTGCTGCGCTATTTACGTTGGCACTACACCAATAATCTCTGAATTTCCTGCGTATTACCGGTGATGCATCACACATAATCTGCGTGATGCATTCACAACTCCGATACTTTATTCCTCATTTATATTTGCCATTTAAGCCAAATTGTTAAACCATTCGCCTGCCCTGACGATATCTACGTATTTTCTACGGCGGTATCCGTATCCGACAGACATCTATTTTTCTATAAAAAATAAAACCGGCATCGACCGGACATATGCAAACACAGAGGATCTATGGCAGAGAATAAACCGGAGCTCCAGCGCGGTCTGGAAGCCCGTCATATCGAATTAATTGCCCTTGGGGGCACCATCGGCGTGGGCCTATTTATGGGGGCGGCAAGCACCCTGAAGTGGGCCGGGCCGTCGGTGCTGCTGGCCTATATTCTGGCTGGGGTATTCGTCTTCTTCATTATGCGCTCGATGGGCGAGATGCTGTTTATCGAACCGGTGACCGGTTCATTCGCCGTTTACGCGCACCGTTATATGAGCCCATTCTTCGGCTATCTCACCGCCTGGTCATACTGGTTTATGTGGATGGCGGTGGGTATTTCGGAAATCACCGCGATAGGCGTTTACGTCCAGTTCTGGTTCCCGGATATGGTGCAGTGGATACCGGCGCTGATTGCCGTGGGGCTCGTTGCACTGGCAAACCTGGCGGCGGTTCGCCTGTACGGTGAAATTGAATTCTGGTTTGCGATGATTAAAGTCACGACCATTATCGTGATGATAGTCATTGGCCTCGGCGTGATTTTCTTCGGCTTTGGCAACGGCGGGACGTCCATCGGATTTAGCAATTTGACCGAGCACGGCGGTTTCTTTGCGGGTGGCTGGAAAGGCTTCCTGACGGCGCTGTGTATTGTGGTGGCGTCCTATCAGGGCGTGGAGCTTATCGGCATGACCGCCGGTGAAGCGAAAAACCCGCAGGTAACGCTGCGCAGCGCGGTAGGCAAAGTGCTGTGGCGTATCCTGATTTTCTACGTGGGCGCGATTTTCGTTATCGTGACCATCTTCCCGTGGAATGAAATTGGCACCAACGGTAGCCCGTTTGTGTTGACCTTCGCGAAAATCGGTATCACCGCGGCAGCAGGGATCATCAACTTTGTGGTACTGACGGCAGCGCTCTCCGGCTGTAACAGCGGGATGTACAGCTGTGGCCGTATGCTTTACGCGCTGGCGAAAAACCGCCAGTTGCCGTCGGCGATGGCGAAAGTAACCAAGAGCGGCGTTCCGGCAGCGGGTGTGAGCGTATCCATTGTTATCCTGTTGATTGGCTCCTGCCTGAACTACATCATTCCTAACCCGCAGCGTGTGTTTGTCTATGTGTATAGCGCGAGCGTACTGCCGGGCATGGTGCCGTGGTTTGTGATTCTGATTAGCCAGCTGCGTTTCCGTCGCGCGCACAAAGAAGCGATTGCCAGCCATCCGTTCCGCTCAATTATGTTCCCGTGGGCCAACTATCTGACCATGGCGTTCCTGGTTTGCGTGCTAATCGGTATGGGGTTCAACGATGACACCCGGATGTCGCTGTTTGTCGGTGCGCTTTTCCTGGCTCTTGTGACGCTGGTTTATAAGGTTTTTGGCATGAGCCAGGGTGCGGAAGTGCAAGATTTGCGGAAATAAGAGACAAAATGCGCAAAGCATGAGCAAACGATAATTTTCTTTAAAAAGGCACTAGACAGCGGGGGAGGAAGTCCGTATTATCCGACCCCGCAACGGCGCTAAGCGCCCGTAGCTCAGCTGGATAGAGCGCTGCCCTCCGGAGGCAGAGGTCTCAGGTTCGAATCCTGTCGGGCGCACCATTTACCCGGTGCTGGAGCTGCGGTGGTTCTAAAAGACCGCGTAAGAGATTTACAGTGGTGGCTATAGCTCAGTTGGTAGAGCCCTGGATTGTGATTCCAGTTGTCGTGGGTTCGAATCCCATTAGCCACCCCATTATTTGATAGAGTTGTGAAATTGCGAAGGTGGCGGAATTGGTAGACGCGCTAGCTTCAGGTGTTAGTGTCCTTAGGATGTGGGGGTTCGAGTCCCCCCCCTCGCACCACGACTTTATAATGAATTGAATTAATAATTCAAAAAGCAGTACATCGGCGAGTAGCGCAGCTTGGTAGCGCAACTGGTTTGGGACCAGTGGGTCGGAGGTTCGAATCCTCTCTCGCCGACCAATTTTAGACCCTGCAGCGCAGGGTTTTTTATTCAAGACTTGATGTCTGAATAAAAACCGAATTGAACGATAATTCAAAAAGCAGTATTTCGGCGAGTAGCGCAGCTTGGTAGCGCAACTGGTTTGGGACCAGTGGGTCGGAGGTTCGAATCCTCTCTCGCCGACCAATTTTGAACCCCGCTTCGGCGGG
>NZ_CABTJS010000174.1:0-41851 GCF_902485085.1 uncultured Kluyvera sp. | reverse complement strand
TCGAACCGCCGACCCCCTCCTTGTAAGGGAGGTGCTCTCCCAGCTGAGCTAATCACCCCCGCTGTGTGGAGTCGCATTATAGGGAGAGTTGAAAATGAGTCAACGCCTTTTATAAATAATTTATCTGTTCGTCGTAAAATTAGACAATACGATCGCAAAACGCGCTATGGTGTATGAATTGTATGCAAAAAATGCAAACCATGCGCTTGCGGTGGGAACAACCGAGTGGGAGTGATAGAATATTGCCCACTTCTATTTCCAGGATTTGCCGGTTGTCGGCATGTTTATAAACGTAAGGCCATTTCATGAAAATCAAAACTCGCTTCGCGCCTAGCCCGACTGGCTATCTGCACGTCGGCGGTGCTCGTACTGCTCTTTATTCCTGGCTTTTCGCACGTCACCATAAAGGTGAGTTTGTGCTGCGTATTGAAGACACCGATCTCGAGCGCTCAACGCCGGAAGCCATTGAAGCCATCATGGATGGTATGAACTGGCTGAATCTGGAGTGGGATGAAGGCCCGTACTATCAGACCAAACGTTTCGACCGCTACAACGCGGTGATTGATGAAATGCTGGAAGCAGGCACGGCATATAAATGCTACTGCTCCAAAGAACGTCTGGAAGCGCTGCGCGAAGAGCAGATGGCAAACGGCGAGAAGCCGCGTTATGACGGCCGTTGCCGACACGGTCATGAACATCATGCTGACAATGAGCCATGCGTGGTGCGTTTTGCTAACCCGCAGGAAGGTTCCGTTATCTTTGACGACCAGATCCGTGGGCCGATCGAATTCAGCAACCAGGAGCTGGACGATCTGATCATCCGTCGTACTGATGGTTCCCCAACCTACAACTTCTGCGTTGTGGTTGACGACTGGGATATGGAAATTACCCACGTTGTCCGTGGTGAAGACCATATCAACAACACCCCGCGTCAGATCAACATCCTGAAAGCGCTGAATGCGCCGGTGCCGGTTTACGCGCACGTATCGATGATCAACGGCGACGACGGTAAAAAACTGTCTAAACGCCATGGCGCGGTCAGCGTCATGCAGTATCGTGATGACGGCTACCTGCCGGAAGCGCTGCTGAACTATCTGGTGCGTCTGGGCTGGTCCCATGGCGATCAGGAGATCTTCACCCGTGAAGAGATGATCGAATTCTTCTCTCTGGGCGCGGTCAGCAAATCCGCCAGTGCGTTCAACACCGACAAACTGCAGTGGCTGAACCACCACTACATCAATACGATGGCGCCGGAATATGTCGCGACGCACCTGCAATGGCATATTGAGCAGGAAAATATTGATACCCGCGTGGGCCCACAGCTGAGCGAGCTGGTGAAACTGCTGGGTGAGCGCTGCAAGACCCTGAAAGAGATGGCGCAGAGCTGCCGTTACTTCTATGAAGACTTTGCAGAGTTCGACGCGGACGCCGCGAAGAAACACCTGCGCCCGGTGGCACGTCAGCCGCTGGAAGTGGTGCGAGACAAAATCTCCGCTATCACTGACTGGACCGCTGAAAACGTCCACCACGCGATTCAGGCAACCGCCGATGAGCTGGAAGTGGGTATGGGTAAAGTCGGTATGCCGCTGCGTGTTGCCGTTACCGGCGCAGGTCAGTCACCAGGCCTGGACGTGACTGTTCATGCGATCGGTAAATCCCGTAGCATCGAGCGCATCAACAAGGCGCTGGCGTTTATCGCCGAGCGTGAAAGCCAGCAGTAATCGGCATTCAGATGTGAAAAAAGCGGGGAAACCCGCTTTTTTTATACCTAATCATTTTGCTCGCTCAGCCCGAGCCGCGATAGAAAACCGCAAATTCCTTCACGCGCCAGCAATCGATGTAAACGCTCTTTCTCCGGCGACGTCATATTCTGTAAGACATCGCTGATTTGTCGCCAGACTTCGTCAGAGGCGTGGGTGGTGTAACTGCCGGCTGGTTCGTCTATCTGGTTTTCATTCGGGAGTTGGCGAAAAGCGGGCGTATTAACCAGAAAGTCCATCACCTCATCGCTCATAAAGATAAGCCGCGCACGACCACCTTTAATGCCGGGCATCGGTTCAGTCTGCCAGCCCTTTTCACGAATCCAGCGATTGACCGTCTGTCGAGTCATACCCAGCATCTCAGCCAGTTCTTCTGTGGACATCTTTGCGGGAAGTTTTTTCATAGACATTGCTTAACCGCGAATTCCTAGACGTTGCAATAAGCCACTAATCCCTTCCCGTAGCAGCAGTGACGTGAGCTGTTTCTGCTCGCTCTCGGTCATTTCATCAACCAGCGTCAGCAGCAGCGTGTGGAAAGGGTTGTCGCTGCCGTTCACCGCATAAGAGGCCGAAGATTCAGAGGCGCGCTGGGCGCTATGGATAAACTCCATCACTTCGTCATTCACGTGCACCACGCGAGCTTTTCCTCCCTGAACGCCGGGACGGGGGGACGTTTTCCAGCCCTCTTTGCGCACCCATTTGTTGATGGTTTGTCGGCTGTATCCCGTCAGATGAGCAATCTCCTCCGGCGTCATTCGTTCCTTGAGCATACAATTTCCTGAGTCGCAGTGTGGGAATTACAGGTCCATGTTATAGCATCATTTTATGAGAAAACGTGACCGGTTTAACTCCAACCTGCGAGGAGGCGAGCAATATGGCGCGTTTGCCTGCTTTTTCAGCGATTAGAACTATTTCGCCTATTTTGCCGTTGACACTGTGTAAGGGAATTCATATTATGCCGCCCGTCAACACGACAGCTTTACGTTGGGGCTATAGCTCAGCTGGGAGAGCGCTTGCATGGCATGCAAGAGGTCAGCGGTTCGATCCCGCTTAGCTCCACCAAATCCTGCTCCCATCAGGTTTGGAACGTAAAGAAACTGTGGGGCTATAGCTCAGCTGGGAGAGCGCTTGCATGGCATGCAAGAGGTCAGCGGTTCGATCCCGCTTAGCTCCACCAAAATTCGAAACCCTCGCCTAAGGCGGGGGTTTTTTTTATCTTCAGCATGGATAAAAATTCAGCATTTAGCTTTTAAAAGCCCCATACAGATCAGGATTCCATCTCTTAAACTTGCGTCAATAAATTCACCACCATAATATTCAGAGAGTCAAACTACGTACGATAAAGGATATCGGCAGATACGCATGATGGCGATTCGGAGTACCCAAGTAAGGAAATTCTGTCTGGCTTTGATAATGAGCCTGGTGGCTATCCCTTTTTCCAGATATATATCTCCCACAGCTTTTTATGATGGTCATTCCGTATATCTAGCCTGGCTTCCGCTTGGCGTGATGATTGCGTTGATCATGTTATTTGGCCGCCATGCGATTGTTCCACTGGCAATTGGATTTACCGTCACCAACTATTGGCAACTGCATCTATCGCCATTTTATTCATTAACATTATTATTCTGTCAGTTGGCGGCTGTCTGTATCTCGTGTCTTATTTTGTACTCCGTGCTTGGGCGACGATGGCGACATGGTAATCCAATAAAAAACATATGGTTGCATGTTTTTTGGTTAGGGTTTGCTGCGCCCGTGATGGGCAAGGTCTTGATGTATCTCACCGGTAAAATCATTGCTATACCGGAATTAATGTACAGTTATTTTAATATAACTTCAGTTATTTACACTATTGTTGATATACAAGGATTAGTTTGTGCTTCATTGATTTTTACGAAGCTCTTCTATTATCCGTTAAGAATGTGCTTGAACCCAAGATACGCCAAAACATTTTGGCGTCGAAATTTCGTTTGTTACACCGGGTTCAAAAATCGTGTATTTATCATCTGTTGGTTTACCAGCCTCATCGGCATGCTGGTATTTTTATGTGCTCCCTTCGGTGATTATTATTTCGCTGGTTACCTGGTCCCTGCAATATTTATCTTTTTCTCTTTTGGCATCAGCCAGTTGGCCTACCCGATGGTCATTTTGGCCTGGACGGTTTCCGCCTTCCTGCTGGTGATGTACAACACCAATTTTCTCCACGGCGTACAGACGCAGTATTCACTGGCGTTTATTCTCTCGTCACTGATCTCCTTCACGGTGTGCTTGTTATATCTGCTTCAGGTTTACAATCGAAGCCAGCGGCTGAAGACGATGTGGCAGGAACAGGCGATGCTGGATCCAATTACCGGCCTGCCCAACCTGCGCGCGCTGGAGGAGTACATGGCGCGTCCGGACCCGGTCAGCGTCTGCTGCCTGCATATCAGGAATCTTGAATTTCTCAGCCGTCACTACGGCATGATGATGCGTATTCAGTGCAAACGTAGCATAACGCAGGTGTTACAGCCCATTCTTTGCAAGGAGGAGAAGCTATTCCACCTGCCCGGCAATGAGCTCCTGCTGGTGTTAAACGGGCCAGATACCGAAGCACGCTTAACTCATCTGATTGACTACCTTAGCAGTAAGGAAATTCGCTGGAATAATTCGGTGCTGAATCTCGAATACGGCATCTCCTGGGGACGGGTGAGCGCGCGCGATAACAATCTCCACCATATGCTGGGGCAGTTGAGCTGGCTGGCGGAACAGGCCGGCGAGGGGAATCAAATCCTGAAACTGGATAATGGTCATGTGGAAGCGTTCGACCTGAACAGCGAACGCATTGTTTTACTCAACCGGGTTAAAAATGCGCTGGATTGGGGGGGCTTTATGCTTTATGCCCAACCCATCAGGAAATCTTCAGGTGAAGGATATTACGAGATTCTTAGCCGCCTTGTTGATTCACAAGGCATGGTGATGCCGGATAAATTTATCCCCGTGCTGGCACAGTTTAACCTCAGTAAGCGCTTTGATATGCAGGTGCTGGAGTACCTGTTCAGTTCGTTGGATGAGCTGGGTGGGAAGCGTTTTTCCGTTAACCTGATGCCGTATACCCTGATGCAAAAGGGGAGCGCCGCTGAGATTATCGCGCTATTTCGGCGTTATCACATCGATGTTAACCGTATCATCATTGAAATAACTGAGGAACAGGCGTTCTCTAATTCCGATGTCAGCGTAGCCAACATTCAGCAGCTACGTCGCTTTGGCTGTCGAATCGCCATTGATGATTTCGGCACCGGTTATGCCAACTATGAACGGCTCAAACGTCTGGAGGCTGACATCATTAAGATTGATGGCTGCTTTGTGCGTGATGTATTGAATGACCCAATGGACGCAATGATCATTCGCTCCATCTGCGAGCTCGCGAAGGTGCGTAATCTGGAGGTTGTGGCGGAGTATGTGGAAACACAAGCGCAGCTGGAGCTTCTGGAGCAGCTTGGCGTCCACTACATGCAGGGTTACTTAATTGCTAAGCCGCAGCCGCTGTGGCAGCTTGAGAACAAAAAAAAGGGTCTGTAACCACGTTACAGACCCTTGGATGTAGCGAGACTAAATTACAGAACCAGTGCCGCGATAGAAGCAGACAGTACGCTCACCAGTGTGGAACCGTAAACCAGTTTCAGACCGAAGCGGGAAACCACGTTACCTTGCTCTTCGTTCAGGCCTTTAATAGCGCCCGCGATGATACCGATGGAAGAGAAGTTCGCGAAGGAAACCAGGAATACGGAGATGATGCCCACGGCGCGCGGAGAGAGCTCAGCAGCAACCTTCTGCAGGTCCATCATTGCAACGAATTCGTTGGAAACCAGTTTGGTCGCCATGATACTACCGACCTGCAGGGATTCACTTGCAGGTACACCCATAATCCATGCAACTGGATAGAAGATATAGCCCAGAATGCCCTGGAAGGAGATGCTGTAGCCAAACCAGCCGGTCACGGTAGCGAACAGGGCGTTCAGCGCGGCGATCAGGGCGATAAAGCCGATCAGCATCGCAGCAACGATAATCGCAACTTTGAAACCTGCCAGAATGTATTCACCCAGCATTTCGAAGAAGCTTTGCCCTTCGTGCAGGTTAGACATCTGGATGTTCTCTTCGCTGGCATCAACGCGGTACGGGTTGATCAGCGACAGAACGATAAAGGTGCTGAACATGTTCAGTACCAGCGCCGCAACAACGTACTTCGGCTCCAGCATGGTCATGTAGGCGCCAACGATAGACATGGAAACGGTAGACATCGCCGTGGCCGCCATGGTGTACATGCGGTTACGGGACATTTTGCCGAGGATATCTTTATAGGCGATGAAGTTTTCAGACTGGCCCAGAATCAGGGAGCTGACGGCGTTGAAAGACTCCAGTTTGCCCATGCCGTTGATTTTAGACAGCACGGTACCAATCGCACGAATGACAATTGGCAGAACACGAATGTGCTGCAGAATACCGATAAGCGCAGAGATGAAGACGATAGGGCAGAGGACTTTCAGGAAGAAGAAAGCCAGGCCTTTATCGTTCATGCTGCCGAAGACGAAGTCGGTCCCGTTGTTCGCGAAACCAAGCAGTTTTTCGAACATTTCAGCAAAGCCACGCACGAAGCCCAGACCAACGTCGGAGTTCAGGAAGAACCATGCCAGTAAAACTTCAATGACAAGTAGTTGAATAACATAACGAATACGAATCTGTTTGCGGTTGGTGCTGACCAGCAAGGCCAGGATGCCTACCACAACGAGCGCGAGAATAAAATGCAAGACGCGGTCCATATTTGCTCCAAACATGAGACGGGTTAAATTTTCTTGCACATTCTATGTAACATCATTAAATAAAACGAGATCCCCGTCCCACTATATTTAGTTCCTGTGAGCAAACTCAAAATTAGTGATCAAAGATACATTTTTGTGATGTTAAGTAAATGTATGAAAAGTTCCCTTGTTGTACTACTCTCATCATAAGCGTACACCAAACCCCCGCAACCTCCAGTCTGGCAATTGATTCCGGCTATCAGAGTAATCATTATCATCTCTTACAAATGAACTTGATAATCATTCTCATTCTGTTAGCCTGAAACATAGCAAAGGCTATGTTTTTGAGGCAGAGAATGAGCAACAGTCGCGTTGAAAGTAACACCGGTCGAGCAGCGCGCCGTATGAGGCTTGCGCTGATGGGGCCCGCATTTATTGCCGCCATCGGCTATATCGATCCCGGCAACTTCGCTACCAATATTCAGGCGGGGGCGAGCTTCGGCTACCAGCTGCTGTGGGTCGTTGTCTGGGCAAACCTGATGGCGATGCTGATTCAGGTGCTGTCGGCTAAGCTCGGCATCGCCACGGGGAAAAACCTGGCGGAGCAGATTCGTGATCACTATCCGCGCCCGGTGGTGTGGTTTTACTGGGTGCAGGCGGAAATTATCGCCATGGCGACCGACCTTGCTGAATTTATTGGCGCGGCTATCGGCTTTAAACTGATCCTCGGGATTTCGCTGCTGCAAGGCGCTGTGCTTACTGGGATCGCGACCTACTTAATTCTGATGCTGCAACGCCGTGGGCAAAAGCCGTTGGAAAAAGTGATCGGCGGCCTGCTGCTGTTTGTCGCGGCGGCCTATATCGTGGAGTTGGTTTTCTCCCAGCCGCAGCTGGCGCCGCTCGCGAAAGGAATGATTATTCCGTCATTACCTAACTCCGAAGCGGTGTTTCTTGCCGCGGGCGTGCTGGGTGCGACCATCATGCCGCACGTTATTTATCTGCATTCATCACTGACTCAGCATCTGCACGGCGGGAGCGCGAAAGAGCGCTATCAAGCGACGCGCTGGGACGTGGCCATTGCCATGACCATTGCTGGTTTTGTTAACCTGGCGATGATGGCGACAGCGGCTGCGGCGTTCCATTTCCACGGGCACACCGGCATTGCTGACCTCGACGAAGCGTACCTCACCCTCGAACCGTTGTTAAGCCATGCGGCGGCAACCATCTTTGGTCTGAGCCTGGTCGCGGCGGGGCTCTCCTCTACGGTCGTGGGGACGCTGGCCGGTCAGGTGGTGATGCAGGGCTTTATTCGCTTCCATATTCCGCTGTGGTTCCGCCGTGCGGTGACGATGCTGCCGTCATTTATCGTGATTCTGATGGGGCTCGACCCGACGCGTATTCTGGTCATGAGCCAGGTGCTGCTTAGCTTTGGGATCGCGCTGGCGCTGGTGCCGCTGTTGATTTTCACCAGCAACCGTCAGCTAATGGGCGAGCTGGTCAACACGTTGTGGATTAAACGTATTGGCTGGGTGATTGTGGCGATTGTGGTAGCGCTGAATGGGTGGCTGCTGGTGGGAACGTTGATGTAGTCAACCTGGCGTCGCTACGCTCGTCCGGGCTACTTCTGAACGGTAGCCCGGACGAGCGTAGAGACGCCGGGAAAATCAATGGTGATGCCCGTGTCCATGACCGTGGCCTCGCCCACGACCGCGGTGATCGTCACGATCGCCCCAGCCGTCGCGATAGCCGCGCTCATAGGCATTATGTTTATCCCAGCCCCGGTGCCAGCCGTTATCGCGGTGATACCAGTTACGGTGCCAGTAATCACGGTCGCGCCAGCGGCCGCCGTCCCAGTAGTTACCGTAGTTATCGCGATCGCCAATTTGTAATTTTACGGATGGCAGCAGGGTGATTTCACCAGCATTCGCGAACATCGGGGCCGATGCTATCAACACTGCCGCCAGAATCAGTGACCTGAACATACTTCTCTCCTATTACGATCGTGGCCTGTAAGGCCTGTTAACGCAATATTACAATTCGGTAAATACCGCGATTATTGGAGTAACTCTTAAATCGCCAGGAGAGAGCATTTTTTGCTAAAGTCGCCGTTATTTTATACTGCTCAGAATGCGGTCAATTTCGGCACATTCTTGTGCGCTGAAATGACGGTTTTCCAGCATACCGACGGCATCATCAAGCTGCGCCGTCTTACTGGCACCAATCAGAACTGATGTCACCGCCTGTTGACGCAGTACCCATGCCAGCGCCATCTGCGATAGCTTCTGCCCGCGCTGCTCGGCCATCGCGTTGAGCTGGCGTACGGCGTCAAGCTTGCCGTCAGTCAGTTGCTCAGGCTTCAGAAAGATACTGCCGCTGGCGGCACGGGAATCGGCCGGAATGCCGTGCAGGTAACGGTCGGTCAGTTGACCCCCTGCCAAGGGTGAAAAGGCAATACAGCCCACACCTTCTTGCTTCAGTACCTGAAGCAGGCCGTTTTCAGCACCGCGCTCAAGCATCGAGTACTTCGGCTGGTGAATAAGGCATGGCGTGCCGAGATCGTTGAGAATCGCAATGGCCTGGCTTGCCAGTTCAGCCGGATAATTGGAAAGCCCAATGTACAGTGCTTTACCCTGGCGAACGATATGATCCAGCGCGCGCATGGTTTCCAGCAGCGGCGTTTCCGGGTCTGGGCGGTGGTGGTAGAAGATATCCACATACTCAAGCCCCATCCGCTTCAGGCTTTGATCAAGGCTTGAAATCAGATACTTGCGCGAGCCCCAGTCGCCGTATGGCCCGTCCCACATGGTATAGCCAGCTTTACTCGAGATAATCAGCTCATCGCGATAGGGCAGAAAATCTTCCCGCAGAATACGGCCAAAGTTGCTTTCAGCCGAACCTGGAGGTGGCCCGTAGTTATTGGCTAAATCAAAATGGGTGATCCCAAGGTCAAACGCGTGGTGCAGCAGCTGGCGGCTGTTTTCGACACGCGTTTCATCCCCGAAGTTGTGCCATAGCCCCAATGAAACGGCTGGTAGCTTGAGGCCGCTATTGCCGCAGCGCTGAAACGTCATGGCTTCATAACGCGTAGGGCAAGCCTGGTAAACCATTGTGTCCTCCAGATTATCCGGTTGTGTATACGCTTACACTAACCAATGTCCACCGGCTCGTACACTCCTGAAATCTGTAAAATTAGCTTTCCAGAGGACTTTCTTATGAATTCTGGACAGCCTTAACACTTCTTCAATACTCAAAGGAACAGCTGACTGGAGGAGGTGCATGATGACTACGTCCTATACCGTGGCAGATTACCTGCTAGACCGCCTCGCCGACTGCGGCGTTGACCACCTGTTTGGTGTCCCCGGAGACTACAACCTCCAGTTTCTCGACCATGTTATTGCCCACCGTCAGATACGTTGGGTTGGCTGTGCCAACGAACTCAACGCCGCCTACGCCGCTGACGGCTATGCGCGAATGCAGGGCTGTGGCGCACTGCTCACCACCTTCGGCGTAGGGGAGCTTAGCGCGCTGAACGGGGTGGCGGGGAGCTTTGCCGAACACGTCCCGGTGCTGCATATCGTCGGGGCGCCAAGTACCGGCGCACAGCAGCGACGTGAGTGTTTACATCACACGCTGGGAGATGGCAATTTTGACCATTTTCGCCAGATGAGCGCCCCGGTTTCAGTGGCGCAGGGTGTGCTTGATGCGGCTAACGCACGCGATGAAATTGACCGGGTGCTGCGCGATATTGTGCGTCACAGCCGTCCAGGCTATCTCCTGTTGCCCGCGGATATTGCTTCACTGCCCACCTCACGTCCTGTAAACGCTCTCACCGCGAATAATGCGCCGACAGACTCAACTGAACTGGCCGAGTTTGTCTCACATGCCCGCGCTTTGCTGCGCGATAGTCGTCGCGTGTCGCTGCTGGCGGATGTGCTGGCGCTGCGCTTTGGTCTTCAGTCGACGTTAAACAAATGGGTGGATGCGGTGCCGATTCCTCACGCCACCATGCTGATGGGGAAAGGGCTATTTAATGAGACTCACGCTGGGTTTGTGGGTACTTACAGCGGCGGGGCGAGCCTGCCGGAGACGCGCGCGGCGATTGAAGATGCTGACGTTATCTTGTGTATCGGCACCTGTTTTACCGACACGATCACCGCGGGATTTACCCACCATATTCCGCTGGAGAAATCCATTGAGATCCAACCTTTTGCAGCTAGAGTCGGGAAACGCTGGTTTAGCGGGATAAACATGCAGGAGGCGGTTAATGCGCTTATTACGCTGAGTCGTGACTTCTCGGCTCAATGGCAAATTCAGCCGGGCAGGGTGATGAAGTCTGCGTCAGCGGATAACGGGCATCTGACCCAGCGCCATTTCTGGCAGACGCTGGAAAAATACCTCCAGCCGCACGACATTTTACTGGGCGACCAGGGGACGGCGGCGTTTGGCCTTGCTGACCTGATGCTGCCGCAGGGGGCGAGCCTGATTGTTCAACCGCTGTGGGGGTCGATTGGTTACACGCTGCCCGCCGCGTTTGGCGCGCAGACCTCGCAGCCGGACAGGCGCGTGGTGCTGGTGGTGGGGGATGGCGCGGCACAGTTGACCATTCAGGAACTCAGTTCGATGCTGCGTGACGGGCTCCGTCCATTGATTCTGCTGCTAAATAATGAAGGCTACACGGTAGAGCGCGCGATCCACGGCCCGGAACAACGCTACAACGATATCAGCCTATGGAACTGGACCCAGATCCCGCAAGCGCTCAACCTGGACTGCCAGGCCGAGTGCTGGAAAGTGACAAATGCCTCGCAGCTCAACGATGCGCTTACCCGTGCGACACGGGGTGACAAGCTGATGCTGCTCGAAGTCATGCTGCCAAAAATGGACATTCCTCCGCTGCTAAAAGCCGTCACCCAGGCGCTGGAAGCCCGCAACAACGGGCATTAATCCTTCCGTTTACGCGGTACCATCATCGTCGGTTTCCCCGCCAGCAGGAGCCAGGTGGGGAGCATGACGATGCACAATAGCGGGAGCAGTGTGGTATCAGGCACGACGACGGCAGCCATAAACAGGCTCAGCCACGCATCGCGAGTGACAACCAGCACCAGTCCCAGAATGGCGCAGGAGACGGTAATGGCGGCCGGAACGGCGTCAACGTGCGCGTGGAGCATCAGACCGAGTGCCACAGCCACAAACACCGCTGGGAAGATGCGACCGCCGCGGAAACCACAGGCGGCGGCAACGACCAGCGCCGCCAGCTTGCTCAGCGCAAATAGCATGTAGTCGCCTGCGCCGAAAGATTGTCCGGCCGTTAACCTCTGCATCTCATCCAGCCCTTTAAATAGCGTAATCGGGCCGCCAACGGTGCCGATAAGCCCCAGTACAAAACCGCCCACGCCGAGGATCAGTACCGGATGCTTCAAACGATGGACCAGCGCGTGCAGGTGCGGCAGGCACCAGACCGCCACCATACCGATGGCGATAGCAAAGACGGCCACGATAGCACCGCTGAAAATGTCGACCAGCCGCAGGCCTTGATAGTGCTCAATGGGCAGGGAGAACTGCGGATGGAAGAACATGCCGGTGGTTAATGCCCCGGCGGCAGCGGCGAGCAGGGGAGCGAACAACCTGTCCCACAGTGGGGAATCATTATTGCCCGTCAGCGTCTGGGAGAAAATCAGCGCGGCGGCAACCGGCGTCCCAAACAGCGCGCCGATAGTGCCTGCGGCGGCGAGAATGGTCCAGTCAAGGGAACTCACGCGCGGGAAAAATCGCGCACCCAGCGCCACGGCCAGCGCAATGTTCACCGACATAATCGGGTGTTCAGGACCGAGGCTTACGCCACCTGCCAGCCCGATAATTAGCGCAATCAACAATCCCGGCAAATGGGACGGTGGAACCGCCGCGCCGATGAGCGGCTCGCTGGCCGGGTCAGGCCCGGCATGACCAGGGCTATAGCGAATAACCAGACCGACGGCGATACCGGTCAGGGTTAGCATCAGGATTATCCAGAGCGGTGAGTCAAAGGATACGCCAAACGCGGCGGGCAGATTACGCCACAGCAGGTGTTGCAGCACGGACGCAATTTTCATCACCACAATCAATATCAGGCTAGAAGCGATGCCGATAAGCACAGCGGGAACAGAGAGCAACAACATCGTTCGGGCTCGCGGATGGAGCATGTTTTTATCCTTTTGACTGAATGCTGAGGTTACTTTGCATTTTCCTGCGTTTACGTTCAGCGCAAATGGTGCTGAAACGATACGGCGCTACGGCCTGTGCATCTGATAAAAATGACGCCAAAAATGTGACCGGGATCGATAATCCTGGGGTGCTCACACAAACGTCATTGTCGTGAAAGCGCCTTGAATTTACAGTGTGACAAAGATTTATTCTGACTTTAGCGGAGCCGTAACGGAATGACAAAGTTTGCTTTAGTGGGTGATGTTGGGGGCACCAATGCGCGTCTGGCATTGTGCGATTTAGCCAGCGGTGAAATTTCGCAGGCGAAAACCTATTCCGGCCTGGATTATCCAAGCCTGGAAGCCGTTGTCCGCGTCTATCTCGACGAGCATAACGTGTCGGTTGAGGACGGCTGCATCGCCATTGCTTGCCCGATTACCGGCGACTGGGTGGCGATGACCAACCACACCTGGCAGTTTTCCATTGCGGAAATGAAGAAAAACCTCGGTTTCTCTCATCTGGAAATCATCAACGACTTTACCGCGGTCTCGATGGCGATTCCGATGCTGAAAAAAGAGCATCTGATCCAGTTTGGCGGTACCGAACCGGTTGAAGGCAAACCGATCGCCGTTTACGGCGCGGGCACCGGCCTTGGCGTCGCGCATCTGGTTCACGTCGATAAACGCTGGGTCAGCCTGCCTGGTGAAGGTGGTCACGTCGATTTCGCGCCGAATAGCGAAGAAGAAGGGATTATTCTTGAAGTGCTGCGTGAAGAGATTGGTCACGTATCCGCCGAGCGAGTCCTGTCCGGCCCGGGCCTGGTCAATCTCTACCGCGCGATTGTAAAGTCTGACAACCGCGTGCCGGAAAACTATAAGCCGAAGGATATTACCGAACGCGCGCTGGCTGACACCTGCACCGACTGCCGCCGTGCGCTGTCGCTGTTCTGCGTCATCATGGGCCGTTTTGGTGGCGACCTGGCGTTAACGCTTGGCACCTTTGGCGGCGTTTATATCGCCGGTGGTATTGTGCCGCGCTTCCTTGAGTTCTTCAAAGCCTCCGGCTTCCGTGGTGGGTTTGAAGATAAAGGCCGTTTTAAAGATTACGTTCACCCGATCCCGGTCTACCTGATTGTTCACGACAACCCAGGCCTGCTCGGCTCCGGTGCGCACCTGCGTCAAACGCTGGGGCAAATTCTGTAAACTGCCTGATGGCGTTACGCTTATCAGGCCTACAAAAAACACGTAGCCCGGCCGAGCGTAGCAACGCCGGGAAGCACATCCCCAAACCGCGTTCAATTCGCGGTTTTTTTTCGCCCGTCTTCTGCCATTCCGACACGCGTCACACTTCTGTCAGGCAGGATTATTTGTCCAGTAAAAGCATTGTTCGTCTGCTAACAATGACCGAGGCGACTTAGCCATAATCCCTCTCGTTAACTATCTGGAGGAGTTTGTGATGACTAAGAAACTGATCGCCGTCTGCGCATGCCCAATGGGGCTGGCACACACTTTTATGGCTGCCCAGGCGCTGGAAGAAGCGGCGGTGGAAGCGGGATATGAAGTCAAAATTGAAACGCAGGGCGCCGACGGTATTCAGAACCGCCTGACCGCGCAGGATATTGCCGAAGCGACCTTAATTATCCACTCCGTTGCCGTCACGCCGGAAGACAACGAGCGTTTTGAAACGCGCGACGTGTACGAAATTACCCTACAGGATGCCATCAAAAACGCCGCGGGCATTATTAAAGAAATCGAAGAGATGGTTGCAGCCGAACAACAATAATTGTCGACAGGGATACCACTATGGCCATAAAAAAACGCAGTGCAACCGTTGTGCCAGGCGCATCTGGTGCCGCCGCGATAAAAACGCCGCCAGCCGCCCGTAACAGCTTTTGGGGCGAACTCCCGCAGCATGTGATGTCCGGGATTTCGCGCATGGTACCGACGCTTATCATGGGCGGGGTGATTCTTGCCTTCAGCCAGCTGATTGCTTATAGCTGGCTGAAGATCCCTGCTGATACCGGCATTATGGATGCGCTCAATAGCGGGCAATTTTCGGGCTTTAACCTCTCTTTGTTAAAGTTTGCCTGGCTGTCGCAGTCCTTCGGCGGCGTCTTGTTTGGTTTTGCGATCCCGATGTTTGCCGCGTTTGTGGCGAACTCTATCGGCGGTAAGCTGGCGTTTCCGGCCGGGTTTATCGGCGGGTTGATGTCTACTCAGCCGACGCAAATGCTTAATTTTGACCCCAATACGCTGCACTGGGTAACGACCGCACCGGTTCCTTCCACCTTTATTGGCGCGCTGATTATCTCCATCGTTGCCGGTTATCTGGTGAAGTGGATGAACCAGAAGATCCAGTTGCCTGATTTTCTGCTCGCGTTCAAAACAACCTTTTTACTGCCGATCCTCTCCGCGATTTTCGTCATGCTAGCGATGTATTACGTCATTACCCCTTTCGGCGGCTGGATCAACGGCGGTATTCGCACGCTGCTGACCACGGCGGGCGAGAAGGGCACGCTGATGTACGCGATGGGGATTGCAGCGGCAACGGCTATTGACCTCGGCGGCCCGATCAACAAAGCGGCGGGTTTTGTGGCCTTTAGTTTTACCACCGATCACGTCCTGCCAATTACCGCCCGTTCGATTGCTATCGTCATTCCACCGATTGGCCTGGGTCTGGCGACCATCCTTGACCGTCGCTTAACCGGCAAACGCCTGTTCAGCGCCCAGCTTTATCCGCAGGGTAAAACGGCGATGTTTCTCGCGTTTATGGGCATCAGCGAAGGGGCGATTCCGTTTGCGTTGGAGAGCCCGATCACCGCGATCCCGTCCTACATGGTAGGGGCGATTGTGGGTTCAACCGCTGCCGTCTGGCTAGGTGCGGTGCAGTGGTTCCCTGAGTCGGCTATCTGGGCGTGGCCGCTGGTAAGCAACCTTGGCGTCTACATGGCGGGGATTGCGCTGGGGGCGATTATTACCGCGCTGATGGTGGTGTTCCTGCGTAACCTGCAGTACCGCAGAGGCAAACTGCTGATTGAAAGCCTCTAAGGATAAGGACGAAACAATGATGTTATTGGCATCGCTGCGGCAGTGGCTGGTTGAACAGGAGCTTGACGCGGTATTGATTTCATCGCGCCAGAATAAGCAGCCGCACCTGGGCATTTCTACCGGCTCTGGCTATGTGCTGATTGCGCGCAACAGCGCGCATATTCTGGCTGATTCACGCTATTACGCTGATATTCAGTCTCGCGCCGACGGCTACCAGCTTCATCTGCTGAACGCCGAGCGAACGCTGGCAGACATCGTGAACCAGATTGTGGCCGACGAAGATCTTTACACCGTCGGTTTTGAAGGGGCACAGGTGAGCTGGCATACCGCCCAGCGCTGGCAGGCATCCATTAAGGCCGCGCTGGTAGGGACTTCTCTCGACGCGCTACGGCAAATCAAAACGTCGCAGGAAATTGACCTGATTCGCCAGGCCTGCCGGATTGCGGACCAGAGCGCGGAGCATATTCGTCGCTTTATTCAACCGGGAATGCTTGAGCGGGAGATTGCCGCCGAACTCGAATGGTACATGCGTACGCTTGGTGCGGAAAAAGCCGCTTTCGATACCATTGTCGCCAGCGGTTGGCGCGGCGCGCTGCCGCACGGTAAAGCCAGCGATAAACGCGTGGAAGCCGGAGAGCTTATCACGCTCGACTTCGGCGCTCAGTATCAGGGCTACTGCTCTGATATGACGCGGACATTTCTGGTTTCCGGTGCGATGGCACCCGAAGCGCATCCGCTGTTTTCGGTCTATCAGGTGGTACTTCAGGCCCAGCTTGCAGGCATTGCCGCCATTCATCCTGGCGCGCGCTGCCTTGATGTGGATTTCGCCGCACGTTACGTCATTAATGAAGCGGGCTACGGGGAATACTTTGGACACAATACGGGTCACGCGATTGGCATTGATGTTCACGAAGATCCGCGTTTCTCGCCGACGGATGCCACCGCGCTTGCGGCGGGGATGCTGCTGACCGTTGAACCCGGCATCTATCTTCCAGGTCAGGGGGGCGTGCGAATTGAAGATATCGTGCTGGTAACGCCTGACGGCGGCGAAGTGCTCTATAGCATGCCAAAAACATTGTTATGCACGGGAGAGGCATGATGGATTTATCGCTACTGAAAGCCCTGAGCGAGGCTGATGCGATCGCCTCCTCAGAACAAGAAGTTCGTCAGATCCTGCTGGATGAAGCGGATCGTCTGCACAAAGAGGTGCGCTTCGATGGTTTGGGATCGGTACTGATCGGATTAAATGAATCCGATGGCCCGAAGGTGATGATTTGCGCACATATGGATGAGGTGGGTTTTATCGTTCGTAGCATCTCTTCTGAAGGGGCGATTGATGTGCTGCCGGTCGGCAATGTCCGCATGGCGGCGCGTCAGCTACAGCCGGTTCGCATCACCACCCGTGAGGAAAGCAAAATTCCCGGCCTGCTCGACGGTGAACGTAACGGTAATGATGTGGGGTCTCTGCGGGTAGATATTGGCGCGCGCTCTTATGATGAAGTGGTTCAGGCCGGGGTGCGTCCGGGCGATCGCGTGACCTTTGATACCCCTTTTCAGGTGCTGCCGCATCAGCGGATGATGGGCAAAGCGTTCGACGACAGGCTGGGCTGCTATCTGCTGGTGGCGCTGCTGCGTGAACTGAACGAGACCGAATTACCGGCCGAAGTCTGGCTGGTGGCAAGCTCCAGCGAAGAAGTCGGGCTACGCGGCGGGCAAACGGCCGCGCGCGCGGTGGCTCCGGATGTGGCGATTGTGCTGGATACCGCCTGCTGGGCGAAAAATTTTGACTACGGAGCGGCAAATCATCGTCAGCTGGGTAAAGGCCCAATGCTGGTGCTGAGTGACAAATCACTGATTGCGCCGCCGAAGTTGATTGCCTTAGTTGAACGCGTATCTGCCGAAGCCGAAATTCCGTTACAGCTCGATATGTTCAGCAACGGCGGCACCGATGGCGGCGCGGTACACCTTAGCGGAACCGGGGTTCCGACAGTAGTGATTGGCCCGGCCACCCGTCATGGGCATTGCGCGGCGTCCATAGCGGACTGCCGCGACATTATGCAAACCCAGGCGCTGCTATCCGCGCTGATTACCAGCTTTACGCGTGAGACCGTGGCTCACCTGACGGACTTCAGGTGCTGATCTCACGCTAACAGGAGTGGTTATGTTAACGATTCAATTTCTCTGCCCGCTGCCGAATGGCCTGCACGCTCGCCCCGCATGGGAGCTGAAAGAACAGTGCAGTCAGTGGCAAAGCGATGTGACCTTTATCAACCATCGTCAGAATGCGCAAGCTGATGCGAAAAGCTCGTTAGCGCTGATTGGCACCGGCACGCTGTTCAATGATAGTTGCAGTCTGAACATTACCGGCCGCGATGCCGAACAGGCCAGGCGTGCGCTGGAGGAGTACATCCAGAACCGCTTTATTGACAGTGATAGCATTCAGCCGACGGCAGCGGAGCTGGCGGCACACCCGCTGCCGCGCTCGCTGATTCGTCTTAATCCGGACCTGCTGTACGGCAACGTGCTGGCCGCAGGGGTAGGCGCGGGAGTGCTGACGTTGTGCAAAAGCGACAGTCTGGATATCTATCGGGCCATTCCCGCCAGCGCCGAAGACACGACGCGGCTGGAACACAGTCTGGCGACGCTTGCCGAGCGTCTGAATCTCCAGCTTCGTGAGCGCGGGGGAGAAAGCAAAACCATTCTTAGCGCCCACTTATCGCTCATCCAGGACGATGAATTTGCCGGAAATATCCGCCGTCTGATGGCGGGGCAACAGAAGGGTCTTGGCGATGCCATCATCACCAATATGGAGCAGGTCTGCGACAAGCTGCTGGCCTCCGCCAGCGATTACCTGCGTGAGCGGGTGAGCGATATTCGCGATATCAGCGAACAGCTGCTGCATATCACCTGGCCCGACCGCCGCCCGCGTAACGCGCTGGTGCTGGATAAACCGACGATTCTGGTGGCGGAAGACTTGACGCCTAGCCAGTTTTTAAGCCTTGATTTACAACATCTTTCCGGCATGATTCTGGAAAAAACCGGGCGTACCTCCCACACCTTGATTCTGGCTCGCGCCTCCGCTATTCCGGTGCTCAGCGGGCTACCGCTGGAGGCGATTGCGGGCTACGCCGGCTTACCGGCGGTGTTGGACGCACAGTGCGGCGTGCTGGCGGTCAATCCCAATGACGCAGTGATCGGCTACTATGCGATAGCGCAACGCCTGGCTGAAAAGCGCCAGCAGCAGCAGGCGCGGGATGCCGCGCAGATAGCGCTTACCAAAGATAACCAACGCATCGACGTTGCCGCTAATATCGGCACCGCGCTGGAAGCACCCGGCGCCTTTGCCAATGGGGCCGAAGGGGTTGGGTTGTTCCGCACTGAAATGCTGTTTATGGACCGGGACAGCGCTCCCGACGAGCAGGAGCAGTTTGAAGCTTACCAGCAGGTGCTGCTGGCGGCTGAAGGCAAGCCGGTTATTTTCCGCACCATGGACATTGGCGGGGATAAAAACATTCCCTATCTCAATATTCCGCAGGAAGAAAACCCGTTCCTTGGCTATCGTGCGGTGCGAATTTATCCCGAATTTGCCGGGCTATTTTGCAGCCAGCTGCGCGCTATTCTGCGCGCGGCAGCCTTCGGCAATGCGCGGCTGATGATTCCGATGGTGCACAGCCTTGATCAGATCCTGTGGGTCAAAAGTGAACTACAGAAAGCCGCCGCGGCGCTCAAGCAGGAAGGGCTGCGGCATGCTGAAAATATTTCATTGGGCATTATGGTTGAGGTACCTTCGGTCTGTTACATCATTGACCATTTCTGCGATGAGGTGGATTTCTTCAGTATCGGTTCCAACGATATGACGCAGTACCTCTACGCGGTCGACCGCAATAACCCTCGGGTATCTCCGCTGTATAACCCGATTACGCCATCGTTCCTGCGCATGTTGCAGCAGATTATTCGCGTGGCGCACGATCGCGGAAAATGGGTGGGCATTTGCGGTGAACTGGGTGGAGAAAGCCGCTATCTACCGCTACTGTTGGGGCTCGGTCTTGATGAACTGAGCATGAGTAGCCCGCGGATCCCGGCGGTGAAAAGCCAGATTCGCCAACTGGATGCCAGTACCTGCCGCGAACTGGCGCTTAAGGCGTGCGAATGCCGGAGCGCGCAGGAGATTGAAACGCTGCTGAACGCGTTTGCGCCCGAGAAAGACGTCCGTCCGCTGCTGGCGCGAGAGAATATCTTTGTCGGTGAGTCGTTTGCCAACAAAGAGCAGGCGATTCAGTTCCTCTGCGGTAACCTCGGCGCGAATGGGCGCACAGAGCATCCGTTCGAGCTGGAGGAAGATGTCTGGCAGCGTGAAGAGATTGTCACCACCGGCGTAGGGTTTGGCGTGGCCATACCGCACACTAAATCGCAGTGGATACGTCATTCCAGTATCAGCATTGCACGCTTATCACAGCCGATAGACTGGCAGTCTGAAATGGGCGAGGTGGAGCTGGTGATTATGCTGACGCTGGGTGCCGACGAAGGCATGAACCATGTGAAGGTTTTCTCACAGCTGGCGCGGAAACTGGTGAATAAGCAGTTCCGTCAGTCGCTATTTGCAGCAGAAGATGCTAACGGTATTTTGACGCTGCTGGAATCGGAGTTGGTGCTCTAAAGTGAGCGTATGACGTTGCAGGCCGGATGGCGTTTCGCTTATCCGGCCTACGCGGAGATGGGGTTATCGGCCCAGGATTTCCTTACGGATAATCTCGGCGCCTGCGCTTAGCGCGTTGAGCTTGCCGCGTGCCACCTGGCGAGGCAATGGTGCCATGCCGCAGTTGGTTGACGGGTAGAGGTTCTCTGCATCGACAAACTGCAGCGCTTTGCGCAGCGTCTCAGCCACTTCCTCAGGCGTTTCAATGGCGTGGTTCGCAACGTCAATCGCCCCCACCATCACTTTTTTACCGCGGATCAGTTCCAGCAGATCCATTGGCACGCGGGAGTTGTGGCACTCCAGCGAGATAATATCGATATTCGAAGATTGTAGCTTAGGGAATGCCTCTTCGTACTGACGCCACTCTGAACCCAGCGTTTTCTTCCAGTCGGTGTTGGCCTTAATGCCGTAGCCGTAGCAGATGTGTACCGCGGTTTCGCACTTCAGACCTTCAATAGCGCGCTCTAATGCCGCGATACCCCAATCATTTACTTCATCGAAGAATACGTTAAAGGCCGGTTCGTCAAACTGGATAATATCCACGCCTGCGGCTTCTAACTCGCGAGCTTCCTGGTTGAGGATTTTGGCAAATTCCCACGCCAGCTTTTCACGGCTTTTGTAGTGATTGTCATACAGGGTATCAATCATGGTCATTGGCCCCGGCAGCGCCCACTTGATAGGCTGCTTAGTCAGCTGACGCAGGTAACGCGCATCGTCAACAAACACCGGTTTTTGACGTGCCACTTCATCGACAACCGTTGGCACGCTGGCATCGTAGCGATTACGGATTTTCACGATCTCGCGTTTTTCAAAATCCACGCCGCTCAGGTGCTCAATAAATGTGGTGACGAAGTGCTGGCGGGTCTGCTCGCCGTCGCTAACAATATCAATACCGGCCAGCAGCTGTTCTTGCAGGGAGAGACGCAGCGCATCCTGTTTCCCTTCAACTAACTCGTCGTTCTGTAATTTCCATGGTGACCACAGCGTCTCTGGTTGAGCAAGCCAGGACGGTTTCGGCAGGCTGCCAGCGGTGGAAGTCGGGAGCAATGTTTTCATATTCAATAACCTGGTATTATTTGTTAATCAAAGAGCGTAGTTAGCGGACCATTGCTCAAGAATGTTCTGATACGGCTTGATAAAGTGCTCTTCGGTAAATTTCCCCTGCTCAATCGCTAAGCGGCTGCGTTCTTCACGGTCATAAACAATTTTGGTTAATGAGTGATCCTGCTGGTTCAGGTCTGGCTGATAGCACAGGCCCGCCGCCGAGTTGGCATTGTAAATTTCCGGGCGATAAATCTTCTGGAACGTCTCCATGGTGCTGATGGTGCTGATAAGCTCCAGGCTGGTGTAATCACTCAGCAGGTCACCGGAGAAGAAGAACGCCAGCGGCGCAACGCTGTTTTGCGGCATGAAATAGCGTACTTTCAGGCCCATCTTGCCGAAGTACTGCTCGGTCAGGGAGGCGCTGCTCGGCTGGTATTCAATGCCCAGCACCGGGTGTTCATTGCCCGTGCGGCGATAAACATCTTTGCTCGACACGCTAAGGCAGATAACCGGCGATTTTTTGAAGTTCGCTTTGTACTCCGGTGAGTTGGCAAAGTGCTTAAAGATATTGCCGTGCAGCTCGCCAAAGGTATCCGGAATGTTAAATTCGGTTCTGTTTTTATTATGCTCAAGCAGCAACACGCTGAAGTCATAATCACGAACGTAGGAAGAGAAGTTATTGCCAACAATGCCTTCAATACGTTCGTTGGTTTTCTTATCAACAATATGGGTTTTCAATATTTCGATGGCTGGAAACGCCGTGGTTTTACCTTCCGCATCGATATTCATCTCAACGGAAATAATCTCAAGCTCAACGCCGTAACGATCGCCTTTAGGGTTATCCCAATGCGCTAACGTATTGAAACGATTGTCAATCATCTTCAATGTATTGCGCAGGTTCTCCTGACGGTTCTCCCCACGAGCCAGATTCGCGAAGTTGGTAGTAATACGCGTATTTTCTGACGGGTTATAGTTTTCGTCGAAGGTGCTGCTCTTGATAGTAAAGGTAAAATCTTTATTCATCGTCTCTGTCATCCCGAGTGCTGATATGAAAATTAAATTCACTTACTGATTGCCAGAGACGCTGCTCTGCTTTTCTCATTCAGCAGTCTTAATGTTGCCGATAAGTTAATGTTGATAATTTATGCCAGAGGCGGTGAAAGAGGGAAAGCGACTTAATTTCAATGCAACATGAGGGAAGTTCATGATGCGGGGAAATGGTGAAAAAGAGAGGTGGGTCACGAAACGCCGCAGCGGACTCTCCGGTGCGTTTAGCACCGGAGAATAGGGCTAATCAAGCTCAGAGAGCATTTGACCGTTGCTGAAGCTCCAGTCATCGGCGGTATTGAACTGAATCATCACCATCACATCATCAGGAGAAATATTCATCTTCGTATTGAGTCGTTCACAGAGCGTCCTGCAAAGGTTTCTCTTTTGCGCAGATGAACGCGGTTTTCCCGCAAGGATATGAAACTGAATGAAGTTCTCGCTACGCCCTGCGCTGTAATAGCGGCTATCAAACACGCGCTGGTTTGCCGGTAGCGTTTCAAACACTTGAAAACGATCGTGGGGCGGGACGACAAATTCGTCTTCGAGGCTTTGCTGCAGAATGTCAGAAATCTGCGCTATCTGGGCATCGCTGTAGCCCTGGCGTAGGGTTATTCGGGTAAATGGCATTGTCGTTATTCCTCATCCAGACATTCGAGAGCGGACACCGCCGCAGGCCAGCCCGCGTAGAACGCCAAATGGGTGAACGCTTCCACTATTTCGGCTTTTGTCAGGCCATTTTGCTGCGCAAAGTGAATGTGCCAGGGGATTTGCTGCACGCGCCCAAGCGCGGTGAGGGCGGCAAGCGTAATCAGGCTACGTTCGCGTGATGAAAGTCCTTCACGTTGCCAGATATCGTTAAACAGCAGTTCCTGGCTTAGCTCGGCTAACTTTGGTGCGATGCGGGCCAGGGTTTCACGATCGAGGGGCTTTGACATGGTGTTCTCTCCGTATTGACAGTGAACCCATTCTGGCGAGATATTTTCGTCCTGAAAATTGAATCGTTTTTGATTGTCAATCCCGAATTTCAGGACAATTATGAATAAAGTTCCCCCTTCGCTCGACCTCGACGCGCTGCGCAGCTTCGTTACCGGCATGGCGTCCGGCAGCTTTGCGCTGGCGGCACAACGTCTTTGCCGCTCAACTTCTGCGGTCAGCGCGCAGTTGAAAAAGCTGGAGCAGCAGTGCGGTACCGCGCTGGTGGTCAGGAAAGGCCGTCATCTGGAGCTGACCCACAACGGTGAGATATTGCTGGGCTATGCCCGTCGGCTGCTGGCGCTAAACGATGAAGCGCAGCGCGCGCTAAACAGCGAACCGTTACAAGGTGAGATTCGTATTGGCATGCAGGAAGATTTCGGCGAATCCCTGATGCCCGGCATCCTTGGCGAGTTTAAGCGTCACCATCCGGGAATGCGGATGTCAGCCCGTATCGACCGTAACCCAGCGTTGCTCGAAGCGCTTAACGACAATAGGCTCGATCTGGCGCTGCTCTGGCAGCCGGAGGGAGAACTCAAAAACGGCAGGCTGATAAGTCAGTGCTCGCTGGAATGGATAGCGCATCCGGATCTCAATATTGCCGCGCTGCTGACGCAGGGCGAGCCGCTGCCCCTGGTGATGTTCGAGCACCCTTGTATGATGCGCTCCCGCGCCATTGACAGCCTGGATCGGGCGAATATTCCCTGGCGGGTGGTTTTTGTCAGCCACAGCCTGAGCGGTATCTGGTCGGCGGTGCAGGCGGGGCTGGGCATTACGCTGCGAACGCGTATTGGTATGCCGGGCAGCCTGTGTGTCGTGGAAAACCTGTTGCCCTCGCCGGGCAATTTAGGCATTACCCTGAAAATGAATACCGGAACGGCGACGGTTAGCGAAGCGCAAGCGGCGCTAGGCGCGCTTATGGAAGCGGCGTTAACCGGCGTGGCGCGCGTGCGCTGATGATACGTTGGGTGAAGAAAATTCATTTATGATAAAAAGGGAGCGGGCAACAATGCCTGAAACCGGACGGAGCAGACAATGAGAACGCAAAAACGGTGTTTGGGGTACGTTGCCATCGTGGTGGATGATTACGATCGCGCCATCGCGTACTACACGCAAAAGCTTGGATTTACCCTCGTTGAAGATACGCCGCAGCCCGGTAAGCGCTGGGTGGTGGTTTCTCCAAACCCGAAAGCGACTGCAATTTACTTCTGGCGCGCGCTTCAAACGAGCGGCAGGAAGGGTTTATTGGTAATCAGTGTGGCGGGCGGGTGTTTCTATTCTTGCAAACCGATGATTTCTGGCGCGATTACAACGCCATGAAGGCAAATGGCGTGACGTTTTGCGAAGCGCCGCGAGAAGAAGAGTACGGTACGGTGGTGGTATTTGAAGACCTGTATGGCAACCGCTGGGACCTCTACCAGAACAAGCAAGGCTAACGTTGTGCGTATAATACGCTGTCGACACGCTCCATATGGCGCTATTTACTGATATGAATCTCAATCGTTTTTGCTATCTGCTGCTGGGCCTTGCGGCGCTCGGCAGTATTTTTACGCTGCATCCTTTTATGATGTGGTTTCTCCTGGTCAACGTTCTGACCATCGTGATTTATGGCGTCGATAAACTTGCCGCGCGCAAGGCCTGGCGCCGTGTGCCGGAATCTACGCTGCTGGTTTTTGGTGTGGTCGGTGGCTGGCCCGGCGCGATTGTGGGCCAGCAGTCCTTTCGCCACAAAACGCAAAAGCAGCCGTTTAAAACCTATTTCATCATCAGCGTGATAGTAAGTATCGTGGCGATGGTGGCGATTTACATGCTACTTACCAGGGGGATGGTATGAACCTGTACATCACTGACCCGAACGGGGACTTAGCCTTACAAAACGGCAGTCGCATCGTGGTTGAGTTTGATGACGGTAAAACGCTCGAACTGACAGACAGTCCGCAGCCGCTACCGGCTGAAATCCCAGAAGGTATTCACCTCTGGGGAGGCAGAATGCCGTCTGAGACGGATTATACCGGGTGCTCACAGTTGAACATGATACCGGTGGCGGCGAACGGCATGATTATCTCTCCACGGCATGAAAATATTATTGCTTCGGGTGAAATAGCGCTGTTCATTGCGGATACTGAAGGGGATTTGCGTCCTGTAAAAGAGAATAAGTTACTGATTGAACTGAGCAATGGCAAAACGCTTGAGATCATGGCTGACTATGGCAAAAAGGGGCTGCTTATCTGGGGTGGGCGTGAGCCTATTGCTGGTCTGCCCCTGGAAGAACTCCAGAAAAGAACCGAAAGCCTGGGTATTTACCCGTTAGCCAGTAATGTTGTGCATCTCTTTCCTTATCAACTGGCGTAGTGCCGCGCCGCGCTTCTGAGCGGCGCCGGCGATCGCCATGATTGCGGTTAATGGTCTTTGTCGGCGGAGGTGTTTTCGCGCGACAGTGAGATATTTTTTTCGCGTAATAGCCGCAGCATCCGATTATGCTGCCATTGGGCAATACGTTCCCGGAAGACAAACGTCCTCAGTGCGCGAACGGCAATCAGCGATCCCCAGATAAGCGTCACTATCAGTGACCAGTAGCTACCCGGGGAGTAAAAGTAGTTCACCGCCATCAGCGCGGTGCAGATCAGAAAAGCAATGGTCAGGGTACGATAGAAGCGAGCCTCTTCCTGTACACGACGCCTGGCATCGAGAATGCGCGTATCCAGCGCGTCGTTTGCCAGCTCTGCCTCATCGGACAGCTCAGATACCGTGACATTAAACACGGAGGCTAGCGCGCTGATTGTTTCTAGTCCCGGCGTATGCCCCTTTTCAATGCGTTGTACCGTTCTTACAGACAGAGAAGCCAGCTGCGCGAGCTGTTCCTGTGACCATGCATTTTTGAGCCGGTAAGCTTTGATTTTTTCACTGGTATTCATGATTGTTGCCTCGCAGATTCGTGATAGAAAGATTCTTGCACATCTTTTCCCGCAGCGGCACGACAGGCAGGCGACATCAACCCGACACGCGGACGACATCCTGATTTGGGTGGCTTTTTTAACCTGCCGCTCAACGGTAAAATTCGCTATGCAGGCCAGGATAGCGGATGCTAAAAACGTTAACGTATTGAGATAATAGATAAGGATAGGGCTGTGTTAAAAAAATTGGTCACAGGGCAACTGAGCTTGCCGATGACGTTCTGGGGATGGGGATTTTGTGGCGCTCTGGTGTTGGGCCTTCTGGGGCTGGCTGGGGTCCATACCGGCCATGCGGCGATGGTGCCGCTGTCTTATATCTTTAAGGTGATTCTGTTCTGCGCGGTATTATCCGGGATTACGTTTATTCAACGCCGGAAAATCACGGTGTTTGGCGTGCTGGCGTTTATTATTGTCCTGGTGCTATTGGTGCTTAACGGCATCATGTTTATCGGGCTATCTTCATTATTGTTTGAATAACTCTCGCGCGAAAATAACGCATTGATGGAGCCATTTCAGGTTATACGCCGGTAACCGACGATAGGTTATCGGTGAACTCAGTATTAACTACCGCTTTTTGGTGACCGCCTCACACTTTCCCTTATTTTTCGCTAAGACTAAGACGCCGGACCTCACAAACAGGCGTATTAAACATTTCATTAACATTTCTCTTGCGACGATTGTTGAATAATTTTATTAATATTTAATCGCTTACATTAAATAGCGAAGCACTCTATTCATCATCACTCACGAGCTGACCTATGACGACAAAACCTGCCGCTGAAGTTTGTGCGGCTCCTGGCCTGTTTCAGACGTTAAAAACGTTCCCCGCGACCGTCCATGCGCTGCTGTTTTTTACCCTGGTCATTCGGTTCAGCTATTTTATGGCGTGGCCATTTATCGCCGTTATCATGACGCAGAATTATCATATGTCGCCTATTGCCATTGGTCTGGCGATGACCAGTAGCGCGCTTATTTCGGTGGTGCTCGGGATGTATGGTGGGCAGATCTCTGACAGGTTGGGGCGACGGGTTATTCTTCTGCTGGGCTGTGGGTTTTCCGCCGTGGGCTACATCATTCTGGCGCAGGCGACGGGCATGGCGCTGTTTATCTGTGGCCTGATGATTATCGGCGTCTGTTTTGCGTGGGTTGACCCTCCGGTGCGCGCGCTGATGAGTGATTTATTGGGCGACCGTCGCCGCCGTGCGCTTGCCCTGCAAATGCGCTACTACCTGATAAACGTCGCGGCCGTCTTTGGCCCTCTGGTGGGGATCGTTTTCGGCCTGACATCGCAAAAGGGCACTTTCCTGATAACGGGCCTCAGCTACCTGCCGTTTTTCGTCTACGTACTGCTGTTTGTTCCTGCGGGTAAACTTCTGGATGAGGGGCAGCAGACCGGCAGCGGGCCTGCTATTAAGTTTCATCAGGTAATAGGCGTGATTGCCAGAGATAAAATCTATATTGCGGCGCTGCTGTGCAGTATTTTGTGCAGCGTGGTGTTTATCCATTATGAAGCCGTTCTGCCCCAGTATCTTCTGTCGCTGGATGGCAACGCAGCGATTAAACTGATAACCCTGATACTGGTTACCAACGCCTGTACTGTGCTGGTATTTCAGACCTTTATCGTGCGATTTATGGCGCAGATGACGCTGCCCAGGCGCATTCTGATGGGCGGTGCGGTCTTCTTTCTCGCGCAACTGAGCTTTTTTTCCATACGCTCGACGGACATGGGGCTCTGGCTGTCGGCTACCTGCCTGTTTAGCATGGGGGAGGCGATTTTGATGCCGAACCTGAACATTTTGCTCGATCAGCTCGCGCCGGCTGAGCATCGTGGCGCTTATCTGGGAGCATCAACGCTGTCGACGCTGGGTATCGCTGTCGGGCCGCTAATCGGTGGAGTACTGCTCGCGATGACCGGGGCGGGGGTGTTTATCGGCACAGCGTTGCTGAGCCTGCTGCTGTGCGCAATTATTTATATCAGCAGAAGAAACATGCTGGCGCGCCTGCTGGACGCTTAAATGGGGGGGCGCGCCAGCAAGCAAAATACGCTGTATCAGATTTATGCCTTAAATCGTGCACCGTACTCGCCCGGTGTGAGCCCAAATTCCCGATGGAAAAGTCGACAAAAATAGTCGCTATCCTGATAGCCGCAGCGCTGTGCCACTTCCGCAATCGAGAGATGGTATTTTTGCAGGATCATCCTTGCTTTTGCCATGCGCACCCAGCGCACGTATTCGACAAAGCTCATAGTGCCGTGTTGGGTAAACAGCTTTGAGAGATGGTTGGGCGTGATATTGAAAAACTGTGCCACGCTGTCGCGGGTGAGCGGCTGCGCATAGTTGTCCTGTACCCAGTTGCACATGCTCTGGTAGAGAAATTCTGAACGCGGGCGCTGTGCTTCCGGACGTATATTAACAACGCTCCGGCACAGGTGCAGCAGGCTGAGCATCAGCGGTTGAATAACATCCTGCATCTGCGGTGAGCGGCTCAGATGGGTTAGGGCGGTGAGGATGGCTTCGCCTTCGCCGCGCTGCAGATGCGGAAGTTCGATACGACGAACCGGGCGGAGCAGGGAGGCGGTGCGGTTATCGTAGAACGAAAGCCCCAGCCAGGCCGGAGCAAAAACCAGGCTTAACAGCATCACCGGTTTATCGCTCACCGGCAGGTTCGCGGCGCGAGCGGGAATAAACAGCATCTCCCCCTCAGTCAGGCGATGCTGATCTTTATGCAGTTGATTGCCGTATTCGCCGCGCAACACCACGTCGAGGCGCGGGAGGTCTAGGCACAGACTGCCGTTTGGCAGACTGGTGGGATGGGTGGCAAACCAGACTCGGCCTAGCCTTTGTGAATTGAGCACCAGGCCGCTGAACAGATCGGCAAAAAACTGTTGGTCTGCTGGTAGTTCTGATGCTTTCATTCCCCATCCTGCGCTATAAATGCATTATCTGCCTGAATTCTTTCACCTTACTGCGGCTTACCGGCACCTGGAACTCCAGGTCACGCAGGCGCAGAATATAGGTGTTATTAAACCACGGTTCTATCTCGCGTATTTTATTCAGGTTCACACAGAAGGAACGATGACAGCGGAAAAACTGGCTAGACGGTAGCTTGGCGCAAAATTCGGTGATGTTCATCGGCATCACGTACGATTCGCGCCGGGTATAGACGAAGGTCATTTTTTCGTGCGCTTCGGCGTAGTAGATATCGTTAACCGGCGTGACGATAATGCGCTCGTCTTTAATCAGGTTAACCGTGTCATTTTCACGCGGCGCGCTGCTGACAACGTTAACATTGCCAGATTGCTGCTGTTGCCAGCTCGACTCGAGCTTTTGCAGCATGGTGACGATGCGTGATTCCTGATACGGCTTCAGAATGTAGTCAAATGCTTCCAGCTCAAAGGCTTCTACCGCATGTTCTTTCCACGCGGTGATAAAGACAATAAATGGCTTGTGGGCAAACTGACTGATGTTTTGCGCCAGCAGCACGCCGTCGAGCGACGGAATGTTGATGTCGAGAAAGATGGCATCGACTTTGTTGTGCTGCAAAAATTTAAGCACGTCGAGCCCGTCGTCAAACGTACCGATAATCTCCATCTGGCTATGCTGTTGAATCAGCCAGGTTAGTTCCTGCTGGGCCAGGAATTCATCTTCAACAATGATGACCTTCATACGGGCTCCGGGTTAAGGCAGTAACGTGGCGGCGGCCGGAATGGCCGTACGCTGGTTTGGAATATAGAACGCAATCTCGGTGCCCGGCTCCAGGCGGCGGATATGCAGCCCTTCACCGTACAGCAGCTTAACGCGGTGGTGTACGTTCAGCAGGCCAATTTTGTTGCCCGGCATTTCATTGGCTTCGACTCGCGCAATCACCAGCGGGTCGATGCCTGGGCCAGTATCCCGCACGCCGATACGCACGCGGTTGCCGGACTCCGTCACACTAATGGTGACCACACCTTTCCCTTTGCTGCGCTGAATCCCGTGCACGATGGCGTTTTCCACCAGCGGTTGAATCAGCAGGCTAGGAATAAAGCAGTTCACCTCATCGTCGATATCGTAAATCACCGTGAGCTTATCGCCGAAACGCGCCTGCTCAATAGCGATATAGTCTTTAATCTGGTACAGCTCTTTACGGATATCAATCTGCTCATCGTCTTTTAATTCAATGTTATAGCGCAGGTAGCGTGAGAGATTGAAAATCAACTGCCGCGCAGTATCCGGGTTCATGCGAATCGACGACGAAATGGCGTTCAGTGCGTTAAACAGAAAATGGGGATTAATTTTGCTTTGCAGCGCGCGCAGCTCTGCCTTATTTGCCATTTCCCGCAGCTGTTCGGCGCGGGAAACCTCAAGCTGGGTCGAAATGATCTGTGATAAACCGATCGCCATTTCCTGTAGTGACGACGTTATCTGGTGCGCGTGGCAGTAATAGATTTTCAGCGTCCCGGTCACCACCCCGGTTTCCAAAAGCGGGATCACTAGCATCGAGTGGATTTCCGGCGTGCGGTAGGCTTCATCATTGTTTTTAATGATGATTTCGTTGTTGTTGATAGCCTGTTTGGTGGTTGGGCTGATGGCGTCATCATTGTTGTGGTAGTTATCTTCTCCCACGCCAACGTATGCCAGTACGCGATCGGTGTTGGTTATGGCTACCGCATCGGCGTGAATATCCTGGCGAATAATGTCGCAAATCTGGCGCAGTGTGTCGCTGTTAATCTGGCGAAACAGAGGCAGGGTTTTATTGGCGATATCCAGCGCCAGCTTGGCCTGGCGCGCAGCGCTGGCCTCTTTTTCACCCTCAACGCTCTGCACCAGCAGGACGATAAAGCCGATACAGACGCTGCCGGCAATCATCGGGATGCCGATTTTCGACACAATGTCGACCCCAAGCGCCATGGTTGGTGCAAAAAGAATCACCAGAATCATGGTGCCCGTTTCGCACAACATACCGCCGAGGATACCTACACGCCAATGCCGCTCTTTTGGGACTTTGCGGTGAATGACGCCCGAAATAATGCCTGCGGCAATGGTGGTAATAAAACAAGGAATGGCGGTCACTCCGCCAATATCGCTTAAATAACGGTACGCACCGGCAATGATCCCGGTAATGATACCTACCCAAGGGCCGAAAAGGATGCCCGCGGACATCACCGAAATAATCCTGACGTTCACCAGCGACCCTTCCACCGGCACGCCGGACCAGGTGCTGAAGATAGCAAACATCGAGAAAATAACCGTTACCGCCAACAGTTCTTTCGGGGTATGCGCGGATTTATGCAGCAGTTCGCGGAACAGACGGATGCGAATCAGGAAAAAGAGGCAAATCAGCATTAATGCGGCTCGGTCATAGACCGCGAGCAGCATATCGAATATTTCGTGCATGGGAGCGCCGGGTTTTTCAGGAAAGTCTTATGATAAGAAACCCGGCGGCGGATGACCAGCGATACGCATGAATAGGGATAAACCTTATTTTTAAAAGGGGATTGATAGAGAAAATGAATCATGAAGGAGAGATGGTGAATCTGCGGAGTATCACGACAGCTACAATGCAAAAATCTGGATAACACACTGTTATTATAATGTTCTATTTTTCACTTATCTGAACAACGGTGATTGATTCGTTTGTTCGCGACTTCCCCTTTTAACCACAGCAATAATTTTTTACGTCCCCTCTCGACAGCGCCATTTTTTTCAGGTTATTTTCTAGTCATGCCACATCGGTGGCAGCGTCGCTCGAACGGTTCGGGCGCTAACGTAAATCTGAGGAACCTATGGCTGACTCCAGTCCTGAACGCCGTTTTACGCGTATCGATCGCTTACCCCCTTATGTTTTTAACATCACCGCTGAACTGAAAATGGCTGCGCGTCGGCGCGGCGAAGATATCATCGATTTCAGCATGGGGAACCCGGACGGCGCGACGCCGCCGCACATCGTCGAAAAACTCTGCACCGTGGCACAGCGCCCGGACACCCATGGCTACTCCACTTCGCGAGGTATTCCGCGCCTGCGCCGCGCGATTTCTCGCTGGTATCAGGAGCGCTACGACGTTGAAATTGACCCGGAAGACGAAGCGATCGTCACCATTGGTTCGAAAGAGGGTCTGGCTCACCTGATGCTGGCCACGCTCGATCACGGTGATACCGTGCTGGTGCCAAACCCAAGCTACCCGATCCACATTTACGGCGCGGTGATTGCCGGGGCTCAGGTACGATCCGTACCGCTGGTGGAAGGCGTCGACTTCTTTAACGAGCTGGAACGTGCGATTCGCGAAAGCTACCCAAAACCAAAGATGATGATCTTAGGTTTCCCGTCTAACCCGACCGCGCAGTGCGTCGAGCTGGAATTCTTCGAAAAAGTGGTCGCGCTGGCCAAACGTTACGATGTGCTGGTGGTGCACGACCTGGCCTATGCCGACATCGTGTACGATGGCTGGAAAGCGCCGTCGATTATGCAGGTACCCGGTGCGCGCGACGTGGCAGTAGAGTTCTTCACGCTGTCCAAAAGCTACAACATGGCGGGCTGGCGTATCGGCTTTATGGTCGGTAACAAAACCCTGGTCAACGCGCTGGCGCGTATTAAAAGCTATCACGACTACGGCACCTTCACGCCGCTTCAGGTGGCGGCCATTGCCGCCCTCGAAGGGGATCAACAGTGCGTGCACGATATTGCTGCCCAGTATAAGCGCCGCCGCGATGTGCTGGTGAAAGGGTTGCATGAAGCGGGCTGGATGGTCGACATGCCGAAAGCGTCAATGTACGTGTGGGCTAAGATTCCGGAGCAGTACGCGCATATGGGCTCGCTGGAGTTTGCCAAGAAGATGCTGCAGGACGCGAAGGTGTGCGTATCTCCGGGTATCGGCTTTGGTGACTATGGCGACACTCATGTCCGTTTTGCGTTGATTGAAAACCGTGACCGCATTCGTCAGGCTATCCGTGGAATTAAAGCCATGTTCCGCGCCGACGGTCTGCTGCCGTCAGAGCACAAACCGGCTGGCTGATTTTCGTTGCCCCACAAATGCAAACAGGAGCCAATCGGCTCCTGTTTTTTTTGCATTTTTATTGGCTAGATCATCAGGGCGAACGTGCCGGCAAAAACGATGACCATAAAGGAAATGCCCATAAAGAAATATTTCACGACTCATCTCTCCGCGTAATTTTTTCTACGCATTTATGACCAGGTAGTACTGCGAGCTGATATCAACCGACGGAAAAAGACTGACCCATTTTCGCGGCTGACATCACCTCAGAATTCTGTGCATTTGTGCTCCAGATGGCGCTAATGTACGCCTAAAGATGAGGGGAAACAAGAGGGATTTTTTTATTAATTTTTAGTTACTTACGGGTGTCGTGATTCGGCGACACTTTAATTTCATCCGGTAATAAATTTCATTCTGGCGACGTTTCTTTTGACCGTTTCTCGCCCTTTAAACCCTATTGATTTTATGGCTAATTTTGCGACGGACGTCAAAAATTTTTACCGTGCCTGCGTACCCCTCATCCTTTTTTCCGCTGCTGCAAAATGTGCTGCTGCTTTCGTGAACGATCTCTGACTTTTGCTTTTCGCCGCGACGCAAATCTGGACCAGGCTAAATTGTGGGGATATTGGCAGGTTTTGTTTTTACTTTTTGTTTTTTCAATGAATACTTGAAGGCCGAGGGATAATACTAATAGAGGATTTTTTATGATGACTCAGAGCATTCGCCGCTCAATGTTAACGGTGATGGCGACGCTACCCCTGCTATTTAGCAGCGCAACGCTGCACGCGCAGACGAACAGCGTGCAGCAGCAGCTGGAAGCCCTGGAGAAAAGTTCGGGAGGTCGGCTTGGCGTTGCGCTGATTAACACCGCCGATAATTCGCAGATTCTCTACCGTGCCGATGAACGTTTTGCGATGTGCAGTACCAGTAAGGTGATGGCGGCCGCGGCGGTGCTTAAACAGAGCGAGAGCGATAAGCACCTGCTAAATCAGCGCGTTGAAATCAAGAAGAGCGACCTGGTTAACTACAATCCCATTGCGGAGAAACACGTTAACGGCACGATGACGCTGGCTGAGCTTGGCGCAGCGGCGCTGCAGTATAGCGACAATACTGCCATGAATAAGCTGATTGCCCATCTGGGTGGGCCCGATAAAGTGACGGCGTTTGCTCGCTCGTTGGGTGATGAGACCTTCCGTCTGGACAGAACCGAGCCCACGCTCAATACCGCCATTCCAGGCGACCCGCGTGATACCACCACGCCGCTCGCGATGGCGCAGACCCTGAAAAATCTGACGCTGGGTAAAGCGCTGGCGGAAACTCAGCGGGCACAGTTGGTGACGTGGCTTAAGGGCAATACTACCGGTAGCGCGAGCATTCGGGCGGGTCTGCCGAAATCATGGGGAGTGGGCGATAAAACCGGCAGCGGAGATTATGGCACCACCAACGATATCGCGGTTATCTGGCCGGCAAACCACGCACCGCTGGTTCTGGTGACCTACTTTACCCAACCGGAGCAGAAGGCGGAAAGCCGTCGGGATGTTCTGGCTGCGGCGGCGAAAATCGTAACCCACGGTTTCTGATGCAATAAATGGAGCGAGGTATCGCTCCATTTACGTTAAAAATGTGCTCCTGAACTTCAGTCTTGTCTTGCAACGAACCCTCATCTCTTTCTATCATCCCGCTCTTTTTTCTGAACCAAATAGCTTAGCTTCAGGAAGGTAATAGATAACAATTTCTTATGTAAACTATTTTATTTTAAATAATGTTTAAGGCATTTAATTATTAGGTTGTTTGTTTTTATTGTAATTATCTGATTTACACTTGCAGTATTCCTATTTTTTTACACTGGAATAATTTCGGCCTTCCGTATCTCCTTTCTGTCTGCATGGTTGTTTTCTAATGGTTTTTTATGCTTTAAGAATTTTATTTATTTTTAATAGTTGAACTAAGAGCCATCTTAAAAGCTTATTGACAATAAATTACCTCAATGAAATTATTCTAATATGGATAAGGAGGGGACAATGAAGTCGCTCAATAATAATTTTGCAAGAGTTACCTGTATGAGCTGCCCTTCTCATTGTGAAGTTAAGCCAAATGCCTCTCTACGGGTTTCATTTTGTCAGGAATACTGTTTTTGTACCTGGCCTGAAGCCAGTCGCTATTTCTCACTCGGTATCATGGAGGGTCTCCTTAAACAGCAATATCACTACCTGTATCTTGGGTGTGTTTTTGTTGATTTCTCTATTAGCTATCTGCGTTTTTTTACTGACAAAAAATGGTTGGACTATTTATACGAAACAAAACTAAAGATTGTTCTCGTTTGCGATAGGCAACTCAGACCATTGGCTAATTACTGGTATAAGCATCACAAAGATATTTTTTTGATTATTTATCAACAGGATAATTTAAAGTCTGCTGGTGAGAAATTAAAGAAAAGATTTATCTATCAGAGAGATGCGTTTTTTCATGGACTATCTCTGTCAACGCTCGAGTTCGATGTCCTGGGGGCACTGATTGCGGGTGAAGATTGTAACCATCTGGCCAGGGGGCGCCATCTTGATATCCGTGCGGTGTATGCCGCAAAGCGACGGGCGGAGAAGAAAATGGGTGCTGATATCAATACGCTACTTCGATTTTCGCACTCATCATAAACGTCATTAAATAGGTTTGTTTTTATCTTTTCTAAATCACCTCATGGTGAGGGAGGCTTACAATTTAAATTCAATGAAAGGATGTTTTTCATTATTTAAACATTGATGTAAATACGTCATGACGGGCTCCCTGCGTCTTAATAAAAGGTAGTCTGATAAATAAATATTAAAACAACAATCTGGCAGCAACACAAAAAGGAAGAAGAGAAGGAGTTTATTATGATGCCAAAACCTCTGGAACGTAAGCCGTTAGCACTGTGTATCGCCACCGCGTTACTGATGTCTAATTTCTATTGTACTACCGCGCATGCCGAAACATTTCTTGCAACTACTACACTTTATTATTATGGATCCGGTAATAGCAATGGAAATAACAGCGACTTCACCAACTATGATGAGGTGAATATCACTACCACCGATAGAGGAACAACCAGCGGTGGTCTTAAAGGCTGGGCTATCTACATGAACGGTGAGAACTATAAGTTTAACGATCTTACTGTTAAAACCACGGGCATGATGGCGGACGGTATTCACACCAAGAATGGCGGCGGCAATATCGTTATTGAAAATTATAACGCTATTACCAGTGGTTACAGCTCCGACGGTATCAACCTTGGACGGGAGCTTAACGCGAACTATTCCCGCGTGACGGTCAATAATGAAACCAACATTAAGGCGACGGGCATGGGCGTTCGCGCCAACGCCTCAATCAATAATGCCAATGCGGTTGCCACTATCACCCTTAATGGGCCAACAACCATTGAAACCACCTCCGCAGGCTCTACTGTGGCGGGCTATGCGGTGTATGCAGGCCAGGATACCGAAGCCAACAGTACGGCGGTGAAAGGCAAGGCGGAAATCTTCCTCAATGGTGATAGCACGCTTAAAACGGTCGGCAAGAGCGCACACGCCGTTTATGCCCGGGCTGCGGGTACCGTGTCGTTGGGTAATGTGAATATTTCGGCAATGGGTGACTTAGCCAACGGGCTGTTTGCTTCTTCGTCATCAGCAGGTCAGCAGGCGGCTATTTATCTGGCAAAAGATGCCGTGATTAACGTAGGCACCGGCTCGGCGGTTTATGCCTCCGGCGCCGAGGCGCTGGTAAAATCTTACGACATTGATAGCGGTACAGAGGTAGCGGGCGTGTACCTGATAAACGGGAATATCGTTGCCGATAACGATGGACAGGTTTCGCTGCATATGGCTGACGGCAGCGTGTTCACCGGTATCACCAACTCAAATCAGCTGGCAACCTCAGCCGCCAATGCCGGGGCTATCGCCCTGCAGATTGATGGCAGTAACAGCCTCTGGAAAATGACCGGTGATTCGGTGCTGTCCTCACTTACGCTGAATAACGGTACGGTTGAGTGGGCGGGAGCATCGGCGGGTAACGTATTGACGGTGGCCGGTAATTACCAGGGAAACAACGGCCTTCTGCGGATTAATACGGTGCTCGGTGATGATAATTCGGTGACCGATAAGCTGGTGGTGGAGGGAGATACTTCCGGTACCACGTTCGTTGCCGTCACCAATGCCGGGGGCAGCGGTGATAAGACGATTAACGGGATTGAAGTGATCCACGTTGATGGCGCTTCTGACGGCAACTTTGTTCAGTCCGGACGCATTGTCGCTGGCAGCTATGAGTATGCGCTGCGTCGGGGAGAAGGGACAACGTTTAACCACTGGTATTTGATGAACGCCGCAACCACCCCGGAAGAACCGGTGCCAGAACAGCCAGTGCCAGAACAGCCAACGCTGCGTCCGGAGAGCGGCTCCTATATTGCCAACCTGGCCGCGGCCAACACGATGTTTACGACTCGTCTGCATGACCGACTGGGTGAGACGCAGTATATCGACCGGTTAACGGGGGAGCAGAAGGTCACCAGCATGTGGATGCGTAACGTCGGGGGGCATACGCGCTTTAAAGATTCCAGCGGGCAGTTGAGTACCCAGAGTAACCGCTATGTGCTTCAGTTGGGGGGAGATATTGCCCAGTGGAGTACCAACGGCCTTGATCGTTGGCATCTGGGGCTGATGGCTGGCTACGGCAACAGCCAAAGCAATACGAAGTCTGATGTGAGTCGTTATCACTCCCGAGGACAGGTAACGGGCTATAGCGCCGGGATTTATGGCACCTGGTATGCAAACGAAGCGGATAAAACGGGCAGTTATCTGGATAGCTGGATCCTCTACAACTGGTTTAACAATAAGGTGTACGGAGAGAGACTGGCGAGCGAGAAATATGATTCAGACGGCATTACCGCATCCGTTGAGGGGGGCTATAGCTTCCTGATGGGTGAGCGTCGCGACGGGCGCTCTACTTATTGGCTACAGCCGAAAGCACAGCTCACCTGGATGGGGGTGCAGGCCGATAATCATACGGAAGCAAACGGTACGCGTGTGAAGGGGAAGGGCGATGGCAACCTGCAAACCCGACTTGGGCTGAAAGCGTTTATCAAAGGATATAGCGCGATCGATGAAGGGAAAGAACGTGAGTTTCAGCCGTTCGTTGAGACTAACTGGATCTACAACACGCGGTCCTACGGCGTTGTCATGAATGGTGTCACCAACTACCAGGCGGGGACGCGCAATATCGGTGAACTCAAAGCCGGTGTGGAAGGACAGTTAGGGAAAAACCTGCATCTCTGGGGCAACGTCGCTCAGCAGATTGGGGATAAAGGTTACAGCGATACACAGGGTATGCTGGGGATGAAGTACGCCTTCTGATGCTTTGGCTAGGTGGCTGGTGTAAAGCACTCCAGCCACCTGTTTTCGCTGGTGGTGCTGATGTGCTGGCGTATCGAGAACGCGATGAAAATTTATGCTGAAGAGTTGCGCATCATTATGGACGCTATCATGAAGATTATTTTTGATGATGGTGAAGACACTCAACGCGATATGACTTTTCGAACATTGTTACAGGAGATGGAGACCAGAGAGTACCCTGAATCGGTAAGAACGTTGTGCCAGCAGGCTGCTCATACCTGGAGCCTGGCGAATGATATGACGGAGGCTGCGGATAAAAAGACACTGCAGCAGTCGGCGATTGCAAATCTTCTGGCTGCCTTCGGGCGTATCAACGGCCTGGTAGCAACGGAAGCCTACATCCTACAACGAAATAAAGAGCAGCTCGGCTTACGCTAGGTGTTCAACGATTTCCCTGAAAGTTTGCCCCGTGATAAACGGGGCTTTTTTTATCGCCTTAATGGGGAAGATAGCGGTCACCCACCTGCGCTATCGCATACCAGGCCATCAGCTCGGCCGTACCCGCGTCTCCTTCTGCAGGGGACCACGGCGCATAATCTTCTTCAGCAACGGGTTGATAGGCTCCCTGCTTCACTTCAAAAATCACGCCGCCGTTATCGAGCGATAGCACCGCGTGCCAGGTTCCGGCCTCCATTTCCAGCACGGTGCAGGTTTCTCCAGGCACCGCCCGGTGCGTCACCGTACCTTGCTCATCAAAATTCAGCACGACAAAGCGCCCGCTGAGCGGCAGTAGCAGCTCAAAGGTGTGCGGATGACGATGGGGGCGTACATAGGTGCCAGGCTCCATAGCAATCGCCAGGCGCTGAACCGGGTCGCTTAACTCCGGGTGAAAGTTACGGTGCGCACGCAGGCGAGGGGAATGTGCGGCGGCGGCACTTTGCTGTTGCATATCGTTACAGGTGATCTGCTTCATCCTGACGGCCTTGTTAATAGAGGAAATTATGGTCGCCAGATTGCCAGAACCTGATAGGTAAGTGAAGCGCCGGCTTGTGTCTTACATCACCAGGGCTCATAGTTGCATTGTTGTTATTTAATTTATGAATAATTGTTATGTGAGAGATGCCGATGGAGATGTACCTGAAGAAGATGAAGAGCGAATGGCTTTCGCTACTTGAGCAGACCGAACCTCACATACGACAGTTGACCGCAGAAATTGCGGTGGCAAATGCACGCACGCTGTGTGCCGAGTTTTATAAAGTGGTGCTGGCTGACCCGCATGCTGAAGAGTTTCTCAGCAATGAGCAGGTGGAAAAACAGCTTAAGAGCGCGCTCGAACGGTGGATCATCGATATCCTGTCTTGCAAAGAGGAGGATATTGACCGCCTGCTTGCGGCCCAGCACACTGTGGCTGAAGTGCACGCGCGCATCGGCATACCGGTTGAGCTAGTGGAGATGGGCTTCCGGGTGCTGAAAAAAATTCTCTATCCCGTCATTATTTTTAGTTCTCAGGTGTCTGCGGATAAGCTGCAGATCTACCATTTTTCTATCAACAGTATCGATCTTGCGATGGAAGTGATGTCACGGGCCTTTTCTTTCAGCGAAAGCAGTATGTCGAAAGACGATGAAAACTATCGTATTTTCTCACTGCTGGAGAACGCTGAAGAGGAGAAAGAGCGGCAGATTGCAACATTGCTGACCTGGGAGCTCGATATTCTTTATAAAGTCGTACTCGATGTTGATTTAGGGAATGGTATGCCGCTCAGCCAGTCTGATTTCGGCCTCTGGTTTAACCATAAAGGTCGCCACTATTTCAGTGGAATTGCCGAGGTGGGGCATATTTCAAGGCTGATGCAGGATTTTGACGGTGTGATTCATGCCCTGAGCACCGAGGGGAAATCACTCGGTAATAAAGCCGAGCGTAATAAATTCCTGATTCAGCTCAGGAGCACGGTATCGCAGATCCTGACCTTGTTACGCGAGCTGTTCGAAGAGGTCTCGCGCCATGAGGTGGGTATGGACGTCCTCACCCGGCTGCTCAACCGCCGCTTCCTGCCGACTATCTTCAAACGTGAAATTGCCCATGCTAACCGGGTTGGCACGCCGTTGTCAGTCCTGGTGATTGATGTGGACAAGTTCAAACAGATTAACGATACCTGGGGTCACAATACCGGCGATGAGATTTTACGTCGCGTCTCCCAGGTCTTTTATGACAACGTCCGAAGCAGCGACTACGTTTTCCGCTACGGCGGCGATGAATTTGTTATTGTGCTGACTGAAGCGACGCAAATTGACACGCTGCGTACCGCCGAGCGTATCCGCAGCCGGGTGGAAAAAACCAAGGTGAAGGCCTCGGACGGCAACGATATTTCGCTTTCGCTGTCGATTGGTGCGGCGATGTTTAATGGCCATCCGGACTATGAGCGCTTGATTCAACTGGCGGATGAAGCGCTTTATATCGCGAAAAAACGGGGAAGAAACCGCGTGGAGATGTGGAAGGCTGGGCAGTAAATTAGTCTGCTGTGGTTTCATTTTCTTGCGTGGAAGGAAGGTATTTTACGCAGCCGCATCGTTTTGGGTGCGGCTGTCACGCGTCATCCGACCTCATGCAATTCCAGATATCCTTTTCTGATGTCATACCGCAGATGTTTTGTCAGTGAAAACTGCGGATCTGCGGGATCGAATCTACGTCTGATCATGTCCTGGTAGGCCTGCACGGTCATGCCGTCATATATTTCTTGATTGATATTATAGCCTGAGCAGTTTGCACCATTGCTTGTTCCATTACGGTGGGACGTGCCGATAATACGAATAATAAAATCTGGATATTCAGACAGATTAATACCGTGGACGTTTTGAGCAGAAATAATCATGAGATACAAGCTTCAAAGGGGGAATGGTGTGCGACGAAGCATAGTGGAATATTCGGGATTTGTCCCCTGCAGGAATCGAACCTGCAACTAGCCCTTAGGAGGGGCTCGTTATATCCATTTAACTAAGGGGACAAAGTGGCGCCGAGTATAGCGTTTTTTGCCCCCAGGGGTAAGTATGT
>NZ_CABTJS010000173.1:0-2740 GCF_902485085.1 uncultured Kluyvera sp. | reverse complement strand
GCGCGCTGAAAATTGGGCAGGTTTCCCTGCCCTTGAATGGCTTACTTCTTAGCGCGCTCTTCGAGCATTGCTACTGCTGGCAGTACTTTGCCTTCCACGAATTCGAGGAATGCGCCGCCGCCAGTGGAGATGTAGGAGATTTTGTCAGCGATACCGAACAGGTCGATAGCTGCCAGGGTGTCGCCGCCGCCTGCGATGGAGAACGCGTCGCTGTCTGCGATTGCGTTAGCAACAATTTCAGTACCTTTGCGGAAGTTCGGGAATTCGAACACGCCAACTGGGCCGTTCCACAGAATGGTTTTTGCGTTTTTCAGGATGCCTGCCAGTTTCTCAGCAGAAACGTCGCCCAGGTCCAGAATCTGCTCTTCATCTTTGATGTCGTTTACAGATTTCAGGGTAGCGGTCGCGGTTTCGGAGAACTCGGTCGCTACGCGAACGTCAGTTGGAACTGGGATATCGCAGGTCGTCAGCAGACGCTTAGCTTCGTCAACCAGGTCCGCTTCGTACAGGGATTTACCAACGTTGTGGCCTTGAGCGGCAACGAAGGTGTTCGCGATACCACCACCAACGATCAGCTGGTCAGCAATTTTAGACAGGGAATCCAGAACGGTCAGTTTGGTAGAAACTTTAGAACCACCAACGATAGCCACCATTGGGCGAGCTGGTTCTTTCAGTGCTTTACCCAGCGCGTCCAGTTCTGCTGCCAGCAGTGGGCCTGCGCACGCCACGTCAGCAAACTTGCCGATACCGTGGGTGGAAGCCTGTGCACGGTGTGCAGTACCGAATGCATCCATCACGAATACGTCGCACAGTGCAGCGTATTTTTTGGACAGCGCTTCGTCGTCTTTCTTCTCGCCTTTGTTGAAGCGAACGTTTTCCAGAACAACCAGCTCACCGGCAGCAACTTCAACGCCGTCCAGGTAATCTTTAACCAGACGAACCGGAGCAGACAGTTTGTCTTTCAGGTAATTAACAACCGGCAGCAGAGAGAATTCTTCGTTGTACTCGCCTTCGGTCGGACGACCCAGGTGAGAAGTCACCATCACTTTCGCACCCTGTTTCAGCGCCAGCTCGATAGTTGGCAGTGAAGCACGGATACGTGCGTCGCTGGTTACTTTCCCTTCTTTAACTGGTACGTTCAGGTCCGCACGGATGAAAACGCGTTTACCAGCCAGATCCAGATCGGTCATCTTAATTACAGACATGGTGAATCCTCTCGTTGATACTTAAAGTTTTGTCGACGCTCAAGCGTCGAGCCTGAAACCAATAGCGGCCATTGCTAACGTGGTGTCGAGCATTCGGTTAGCAAAGCCCCATTCGTTATCACACCAGACCAGCGTTTTGATCAGATGCGCTCCACTCACCCGCGTCTGCGTGCCATCGACGATGGCGCTATGCGGATCGTGGTTAAAATCAGTTGAGACCAACGGTAATTCCGTATAGTCAACTATACCATGAAATGCACCCTGTGCTGCTTTTTGCAGCAACTGGTTGACTTCATTTGCTTTTACTGGCTTTTTCACCGTCACGCTCAGGTCAATTGCCGTCACGTTAATGGTCGGTACTCGCACCGCAATCGCTTCGAAACGGTCGCCAAACTGCGGGAAAATACGGGCAATGCCCGCAGCAAGCTTGGTATCCACCGGAATAATCGACTGACTTGCCGCGCGCGTACGGCGTAAATCGGGATGGTAGGCGTCAATCACCTGCTGGTCATGCATCGCGGAGTGGATGGTTGTGACCGTGCCCGATTCAATGCCATAGGCATCATCCAACAATTTGATGACGGGGATTATGCAGTTCGTGGTACAGGAGGCGTTGGACACGATGCGGTGTTCGGCGCACAGCTCATGTTCGTTAACGCCAAACACGACGGTGGCATCGAGATCGTTGCTGCCAGGATGTGAAAAGAGCACCTTCTTCGCGCCAGCGGCAATATGGGCTTCGCCATCATGGCGACTGCCGTATACGCCGGTACAGTCTAGCACGACATCAACCGATAGCTCTTTCCAGGGGAGCGCTTCAATAGCGCGCTCATGCAGAAGACGGATGGCGTCATCGCCGACGAAAAGCTGTTCACGCTCCTGGCGAACATCCCAGGCAAAGCGCCCGTGGCTGGTGTCATATTTCAACAAGTGCGCGATGCCCGCAGCATCTGCCAGTTCGTTGATTGCCACCACGGTGATTTCCGCACGGCGTCCGGATTCATACAAAGCACGAACCACGTTACGTCCAATGCGACCGAAGCCATTAATCGCTACGCGTACGGTCATAGGTCTCCTGCAAGGTTGTCCCGATGCAAAGTGGCAACAGAGTAATGCAGCCAAACGCTTTGGGAAACCTCACCCGCCACAAACAGTGACTGATTGGTTAAATGTCGAACAATTTATCGACTGAAACGCTTCAGCTAGAATAAGCGAAACAAGGAATAAAAGGAATGATTGTCCAGACAGAGACGCCTAATATCTGACATACATCACATTTTGATTGGAATAATATGCAAAGAAATTCCTGAGAATAATAAAAAGGGCCGCCGAGGCGACCCTTTCATTTCAGAGAAAACGCAGATTACAGCAGGGATTTCGCTTTCGCGAGAACGTTCTCTACGGTGAAGCCGAACTCTTTGAACAGCAGATCCGCTGGCGCAGACTCACCGAAGGTGGTCATGCCAACGATAGCACCGTTCAGGCCCACGTATTTGAACCAGTAGTCTGCGATGCCCGCTTCGATTGCCACGCGT
>NZ_CABTJS010000172.1:0-15849 GCF_902485085.1 uncultured Kluyvera sp. | reverse complement strand
TACGTGTTCACTCAGAGACTTGGTATTCATTTTTCGTCTTGCGACGTTAAGAATCCGTATCTTCGAGTGCCCACACAGATTGTCTGATAAATTGTTAAAGAGCAGTGCCGCTTCGCTTTGCCAGCGGCGCGGGATGTGCATATTACGCTTTCCCGCTTGAGAGTCAAGCGTTTATTTTCGCTTTCGTCTCTCGAGATTCTCAGGAGAATCTCGCTGACCCGGCGGCTTGTTTGCCGTTGTTCCGTGTCAGTGGAGGCGCATTATAGGGAGATACTGAGAAGTCGCAAGCATAAATTAGAAAAAACTTATCGTTCGCTCACTTTTCATTCAATCGTCTTATTTTCGCCTTGTTTTTAAACAAAAACGAGCCCTAAAGGGCTCGTTTTCTGCTTTTTGTGACTTACTGCACTGCCACAATCTGGTCGTCTTTAACTTCCAGACGGATAACTTTGCCAGGAATCAGCTCGCCGGACAGAATCTGCTGGGCCAGCGGGTTTTCAATCTGCTGCTGGATGGCACGTTTCAACGGACGTGCGCCATACACCGGATCGTAACCGTTCTGACTCAGCAATTGCAGCGCTTCATCAGACATCTGCGTTTCGTAGCCACGCTCTTCAAGACGTTGGTACAAACGCTGCAGCTGAATCTGAGCAATCGAAGCGATATGGTTTTCACCCAACGGATGGAAGACCACTACTTCATCGATACGGTTAATGAACTCTGGACGGAAGCTGTGGCTGACCACACCCAGTACCAGATCTTTCATATGGCCGTAGTCGAGTTCACCGAAGCGTTCCTGAATCAGGTCGGAACCGAGGTTAGAAGTCATGATGACCACCGTGTTACGGAAGTCGACCGTTCTCCCCTGCCCGTCGGTCAAACGACCATCGTCCAGAACCTGCAGCAGAATGTTGAACACATCCGGATGCGCTTTCTCTACTTCATCCAGCAGAATGACGGAATAAGGACGACGACGAACCGCTTCCGTCAGGTAACCACCTTCTTCATAACCGACATATCCCGGAGGCGCACCGACCAGACGAGACACGGAGTGTTTCTCCATAAACTCGGACATGTCGATACGCACCATGGCGTCGTCGCTGTCGAACATAAAGTTAGCCAGCGCTTTACACAGTTCGGTTTTACCTACCCCGGTTGGCCCCAGGAACAGGAATGAGCCAATTGGACGGTTAGGATCGGACAGCCCCGCACGGCTACGGCGAATCGCATTCGATACCGCCTCAACCGCTTCGTTCTGCCCAATCACGCGGCTGTGCAGATCCTGCTCCATACGCAGCAGCTTATCACGCTCGCCTTCCAGCATGCGGGCAACCGGAATACCGGTCCAGCGCGCCAGCACTTCGGCAATCTCAGCATCCGTCACTTTATTACGTAGCAGGCGCATGGTTTTGCCTTCAGACTGGGTTGCCGCTTCCAGCTGTTTTTCCAGCTCTGGAATTTTGCCGTACTGCAGTTCGGACATCCGCGCCAGATCGCCGACGCGACGCGCCTGCTCAATGGCGATTTTCGCCTGTTCCAGTTCAGCTTTAATGGTCTGCGTGCCGGAGAGGGACGCTTTTTCCGCTTTCCACTCCTCTTCTAACTCAGAGTACTGACGCTCTTTATCGTTCAGCTCATCGTTCAGCATATCGAGACGTTTCTTGCTCGCCTCGTCAGACTCTTTCATTAACGCCTGCTGCTCCAGCTTCAGCTGAATGATACGGCGGTCGAGTCGGTCGAGCTCTTCCGGCTTCGAGTCAATCTGCATACGAATGCTGGACGCAGCTTCATCGATAAGGTCGATGGCTTTATCCGGCAACTGACGGTCGGCAATATAACGGTGAGACAGCGTTGCTGCCGCCACGATTGCCGGGTCAGTAATCTGCACGTGGTGGTGCAGTTCATAACGTTCTTTCAAACCACGCAGAATCGCGATGGTGTCTTCCACCGAAGGCTCTGCAACGAACACTTTCTGGAATCGACGTTCCAGCGCCGCATCTTTTTCGATGTACTGGCGATACTCATCCAGCGTCGTTGCGCCTACGCAGTGGAGTTCACCACGCGCCAGCGCCGGTTTCAGCATGTTACCGGCATCCATCGCGCCGTCGGCTTTACCTGCACCGACCATGGTATGCAGCTCATCGATAAACAGGATGACGTTACCTTCCTGTTTCGCCAGATCGTTCAGCACGCCTTTCAGACGTTCTTCAAACTCCCCGCGGTATTTCGCCCCGGCCACCAGCGCGCCCATATCCAGCGCCAGTACGCGACGGCCTTTTAAGCCTTCCGGTACCTCACCGTTAATAATGCGCTGCGCCAGCCCTTCAACGATGGCGGTTTTACCTACACCCGGCTCACCAATTAATACCGGGTTGTTTTTGGTACGACGCTGCAGTACCTGAATGGTACGGCGAATTTCTTCATCACGGCCGATAACCGGGTCAAGTTTGCCCTGCTCGGCGCGTTCGGTCAGATCGACCGTATATTTCTTCAATGCCTGACGTTGGTCTTCGGCACCCTGGTCATTCACGCTTTCACCTCCGCGCATCTGTTCAATTGCTTGAGTGATATTGGCGGTAGTTGCGCCTGCCGTTTTTAGCAGGTCGGTCAGAGTGCCACGAGACTCAAGCGCCGCCAGAACGAACAGTTCTGACGAAATAAAGTTGTCGTTGCGTTTTTGCGCCAGCTTGTCGCAAAGATTCAGTACACGCATCAAATCCTGAGACGGCTGCACGTCACCACCGGTGCCTTCCACCTGAGGTAAACGGCTCAACGCCTGATCGATAGCAGTACGCAACTGGCCAGCATTAATGCCAGCAGACGTTAATAATGGACGTACCGAGCCCCCTTCCTGATTCAGTAAGGCGCTCATTAAATGAAGAGGTTCGATAAATTGGTTGTCGTGCCCGAGTGCCAGCGACTGGGCATCGGCAAGAGCAAGCTGGAATTTATTGGTAAGACGATCCAGACGCATGACTCCTCCCATACTAGGTCAAATTTGCTACAGGAGATTAAATGAGGTCATCCCTCAATTATTCAAGGTTAAATGACCTGGTCAATGAGAAAAAAATGTCTGCCTTCTGGATCGTCTTGATTCTATAGGTTATATCAGCCAGATGAAACTTGCCATACGACCTGTAGTACGGTCACGGCGATAAGAGAAAAAATCATCCTTTTCGCTGAAAGTACAGCGGTCACCGCCAAAGACAGCGGTCACACCGATATTACCCAGACGCTGACGCGCCAGCTGGTAGATATCAGCATAGTATTTTTCGCCGACTGGACGGAATGCGCTAACCGCGTTGGCATCTTTCGCCATAAACGCGTCACGCACTTCGGGGCCGACTTCAAAGGCCTGCGGCCCAATCGCTGGGCCAAACCAGGCAAGAATGTTTTCAGGACTGTCTTTGAAGCAGGCAACGGTCTCTTCGAGCACACCGTCGCACAAACCACGCCAGCCAGCATGCGCTGCGGCCACTTCCGTTCCAGCTTTGTTGCAAAAGAGAACGGGAAGACAATCGGCTGTCATCACCGCACACACTGTCCCGGGCGTATTGCTGTAGGAGGCATCGGCACGTTTAGAAGCGTACGGTTCACCGGTCAGATGCAGAACATCTTTACCGTGCACCTGCTCAAGCCACACCGGTTTCGACGGTAGCTTGCCTGCCGCGAACATGCGCTTACGGTTCTCTTCTACGTGTACGAGGTTATCGCCGCAGTGAGCGCCGAGATTCAGAGAATCCCACGCGCCTTCGCTAACCCCGCCCACGCGCGTTGAACTGCAGGCCGCTACGCTTGCTGGCAGCGGCCACTCCGGGACAATGATTTTGGTCATAACCAGTCTACGTCATCCTTATGTTCTTCAAAGTCGTCGCGCATCACCGCAATCAGATCAACCATATCCTGTGGGATTGGCGCATGCCATTCCATTTCAATCCCCGAAATCGGGTGATAGAGGCGCAGCATGGTCGCGTGAAGCGCCTGACGGTCAAACTTACGCAGTACGGAAATGAACTCATCCGATGCGCCTTTCGGCGGACGTGGCCGGCCACCGTAGACCTGATCGCCCACCAGCGGATGGGTAATATGCGCCATGTGCACGCGGATCTGGTGCGTACGTCCGGTTTCCAGACGCAGCCGCAGACGCGTGTGCACACGGAAGTGTTCCATGATGCGATAGTGCGTTACCGCCGGTTTGCCCATTGGATGTACCGCCATATGCGTACGCTTGGTCGGGTGGCGGCTGATAGGTTCTTCAACGCTACCGCCTGCGGTCATGTGACCAATTGCCACCGCTTCGTACTCACGGGTGATTTCACGCAGCTGCAGCGATTCCACCAGACGCGTTTGTGCCGGAACGGTTTTCGCCACCACCATCAACCCGGTAGTGTCTTTATCCAGACGGTGCACGATGCCCGCACGCGGCACATCAGCAATCGGTGGATAATAGTGCAGCAGCGCGTTCAGCACCGTGCCGTCCGGGTTACCGGCGCCAGGGTGCACCACGAGGTCGCGCGGTTTGTTGATGACCATAATGTCATCATCTTCATAAACGATATCGAGTGGGATATCCTGCGCTTCAAAGCGGATCTCTTCGTCGATTTCGGCGTCAATAGAGACGGTCTCGCCGCCCATGACTTTCTCTTTTGGCTTGTCTGAAACTTTGCCATTTACCTGTACGCGTTGGTCGAGGATCCATTCTTTTATGCGCGAACGCGAATAATCAGGGAACATTTCGGCCAAAGCCTGATCTAAGCGTTGTCCAAGTTGTGACTCGGACACCGTTGCGGTGAGTTGTACTCGTTGTGCCATATACAGCTTCTTCGTTAACGTTGGGTTTTTACGGCTTCGCCGTTTAATATAGTGTGCTATTGTAGCTGGTCTTAATCGGGAACAGGAACTGTGAATATCCCGTATAAACATTTTGAGGAAAGTCAAAACGTCATGACGCGCATGAAATATCTGGTGGCAGCGGCCACGTTGAGCCTGGCTTTGGCGGGGTGCTCTGGTTCAAAGGACGAAGTTCCTGATAATCCGCCTAATGAAATCTACGCAACTGCTCAGCAAAAGCTGCAGGACGGTAACTGGAAACAGGCAATAACGCAACTGGAAGCGTTGGATAACCGCTATCCGTTTGGGCCATATTCTCAGCAGGTTCAGCTGGATCTGATCTACGCATACTATAAGAATGCCGATCTGCCGCTGGCCCAGGCCGCAATTGACCGTTTCATTCGTCTTAACCCGACCCATCCGAACATCGACTATGTGATGTACATGCGCGGCCTGACGAACATGGCGCTGGACGATAGCGCGCTGCAGGGCTTCTTCGGCGTAGACCGTTCCGACCGCGATCCGCAACATGCGCGTGACGCATTCAATGACTTCTCGAAGCTGGTGCGCGGCTACCCGAACAGTCAATACGTCACCGATGCCAACAAGCGTCTTGTCTTCCTGAAAGACCGTCTGGCGAAGTATGAACTTTCCGTTGTTGATTACTACACTGCACGTGGTGCATGGGTAGCTGTGGTTAACCGCACCGAAAACATGCTGCGTAATTATCCGGACACTCAGGCAACCCGCGACGCGCTTCCTAAGATGGAAAACGCCTATCGTGAAATGCAGATGACCGCGCAGGCTGATAAAGTCGCGAAAATCATCGCGGCCAACAGCAAAAATACGCAGTCCTGATTCGGACAACCCTATCAAGCAAAACGGCAGCCCTGTGGCTGCCGTTTTTTTATTCGTTTCACGTCATAGCTGAAGCGGTTTAGCTCCAGGTCATCCTATCAAATATGGCGGTATTTTCCCGAACCGACAAGTAAAAAATCACTTCTTCCTGTCCTGACTCACAAAATGAATGCACTGACAAAAAGTGACAAAATAATGTGATCTTTATCACGCATTTTAACCAAATCCGAGGTATGCTGGAATCACCAAGACGGAAAGACAAGAGGTAAAATTTATGACAATGAACATTACCAGTAAACAAATGGAAATTACTCCGGCTATTCGCCAGCATGTCGCAGACCGTCTCTCAAAATTGGAAAAATGGCAAACCCACTTAATTAACCCACATATCATCCTGTCCAAAGAGCCACAGGGATTTGTAGCGGACGCCACGATGAATACCCCGAACGGGCATCTGGTCGCCAGCGCTAAACATGAAGATATGTACACCGCCATTAACGAATTGATCAACAAGCTGGAACGGCAGCTCAATAAGGTGCAACACAAAGGGGAAGCCCGTCGCGCCGCAACGTCGGTGAAAGACGCAAGCTTCGTAGAAGAAGTTGAAGAAGAGTAAACTGAACTTTGTACTTTAATGTGTATCGCCAACGCGCCTTCGGGCGCGTTTTTTATTGACAGAACGAAAACAGAGCAGGTACTGTAAAACCTCACCACACTAAGGATTTTAACCTGCTGTGATAAGACTACCGTTTTTCTTCGCATTCTTTTTTACCTTCCCCTGATTGGGAGGCGTTTCGTCGTGTGATAAAGAATGCGAAGACGAACAATAAGGCCTCCCACCCGGGAGGCCTTTTTTATTGATAACAAGAAAGGCAAACATGATGACTTCGGAAAACCCGTTACTGGCAATACGCGATAAGATAAGCGCCCTCGATGAGAAACTGGTCAGCCTGCTGGCAGAACGCCGCGGCCTTGCCATAGAAGTGGGTAAGGCAAAGCTGGCCTCTCATCGCCCGGTACGCGATATCGATCGCGAGCGTGACCTGCTGGAACGCCTTATCACCATCGGCAAAACGCATCAGCTCGATGCCCACTACATCACGCGTCTGTTCCAGCTCATCATTGAAGATTCCGTGCTCACTCAGCAGACGCTATTGCAGCAGCACCTGAACAAAATAAACCCGCACTCTGCTCGCGTTGCGTTTCTGGGACCAAAAGGGTCTTACTCGCATCTGGCTGCGCGCCAGTATGCCGCTCGTCACTTTGAGCAGTTTATCGAAAGCGGGTGCGTGAAGTTCGCCGATATCTTTAATCAGGTCGAGACCGGCCAGGCCGACTACGCCGTCGTGCCTATCGAAAACACCAGTTCCGGCGGGATTAACGATGTCTACGATCTGCTGCAGCACACCAGCCTGTCAATTGTCGGTGAGATGACGGTGCCTATTGACCACTGCGTGCTGGTGAACGGTACCACAACGCTTGAAACCATCGAGACGGTCTACAGCCACCCGCAACCGTTCCAGCAGTGCAGCCAGTTTCTGAGCCATTATCCGCAGTGGAAAATTGAGTACACCGAGAGCACCTCGGCGGCGATGGAAAAAGTCGCGCAGGCCAACTCCCCTACCGTCGCCGCATTAGGCAGCGAAGCCGGTGGGAAGCTGTATGGTCTGCAGGTACTGGAGCATTGCCAGGCCAACCAGACGCAGAACATCACCCGCTTCCTGGTGCTGGCGCGTAAATCAGTGAACGTCTCCGATCAGGTGCCGGCTAAAACGACCCTGCTTATCGCTACCGGACAACAGGCTGGTGCGCTAGTTGAGGCGCTGCTGGTTCTGCGCAACCATAACCTGATCATGACTAAGCTCGAATCACGCCCTATTTACGGCAACCCGTGGGAAGAGATGTTTTATCTCGACATCCAGGCCAACCTGGAATCCCTGCCGATGCAAAAGGCGTTGAAAGAGCTTTCCGGAATCACCCGTTCGATGAAAGTGCTGGGCTGTTACCCAAGCGAGAACGTGGTGCCGGTCGACCCGGTTTAACGTTCGATAAACGGCAGCTTCTTCATCCCTGCTACCTCTACCGGCAGGGTGAAGATGGCGCCGGAAAGCGGATACTGCGCCACCTCCGCCGCCGACATGTTCTCGCGGGTGGTGGTGATAAAGAGCGTGCGCCTATCCGCGCCACCAAAGCACACCATCGTTGGGCAGCGCACCGGCAAGCGATATTCGGCAAGCTGTTCGCCCGTTGGCGAGAAGCGTGCAATCCGCCAGCCGTCAAACATCGCGCTCCAGTAGCATCCTTCTTCGTCGATAGCCGCACCGTCAGGAATGCCCTCCCCCGCGTTAAACCGGCGGAACACCTCACGGCTTTGCGGTTCGCCATGCTTATCCAGCGGCGTACGGTAAATCACGCCGTTTGGCGTATCCGAGGTATACATCCAGTTTTTATCTTCGCTAAACGCCAGCCCGTTCGCACCGTGAATATCGCACTGCACCACTTTCGGCCTCAGTTGATTATCAATCCTCACCAGCAGCGCGCCGTTGTAGTCACCCGGCCCCCAGAAGGTACCGGCATAAAAACGTCCGTCGCGGTCGGTGCCGCCGTCGTTAAAGCGCGCCAGCTGCGGGTTACTCGGGTTATCACACACTTTATGCTGGAGCAGGCCACGGCTGTCGGCAAGCCAGATAGCGCTGCGTAGGGCGACAATAAAGCCACCGTTTTCCCGCAGTGCAAAGCAGCCCACCTCTTCCGGGAACTGTAAAACCCGGTGCTCGCCGGTCGCCAGCACATAGCGGTGAATTTCACACTCCATGATATCCGCCCAGTAGAGCGCCTGTTCATCTTCGCTCCAGGTCGGGCATTCCGGCAGGTGGCCGGTGTAATCAAACAGCAGGTTTGCGTCAGCCATTCTGTTCATCCCATAAAAAAAGCCAGAGGATTTCCCCTGGCTTTCAAGTATATACAGTTTCGTTATTGTCGACTGTCGTTCGCCTGCCGTAACAGGACGCGGCTCTCACTCTGGAAGCGCTGCGCGTAGTCGCCGAACCAGTGTTCAACTTTGCGGAAGCTGTCGATAAACGCCTGCTTATTCCCCTGCTCCAGCAAACCGATAGCCTCGCCAAAGCGCTGGTAGTAGCGTTTAATCAGCGCCAGGTTATTGCCAGACGACATAATGATATCAGCATAAAGCTGCGGGTCCTGAGCGAACAGCCTCCCGACCATCGCCAGCTCCAGGCGGTAAATCGGCGACGAGAGTGCCAGCAACTGCTCCAGCTGGACGTTCTCTTCCGCCAGGTGCAGGCCGTAGGCAAAGGTCGCAAAGTGACGCAGTGCCTGGATAAAGGCCATGTTCTGGTCGTGCTCTACCGCGCTGATGCGATGCAGACGCGCGCCCCAGACCTGAATCTGTTCGAGGAACCACTGGTACGCCTCTGGCTGACGGCCATCGCAGTACACAACAACCTGCTTTGCCAGGCTGCCGCTGTCCGGGCCGAACATCGGGTGCAGCCCTAAAACGGGCCCCTGATGCGCGGAAAGCATGGCCTGTAACGGACCCGCTTTTACCGACGCCAGATCGACAAGAATACAATCCGCTGGCAGCGGCGGCAGCTTCTCGATAATTTGCTCAGTCACATGAATAGGTACGCTGACAATCACCATTCCGGCATCAGCAACCAGCTCAGGCGCACGCGCCCAGTCATCTTTCTCCAGCGTCCGCACCTGATAGCCAGAGAGCATCAGCATTTTTTCAAACAGCCGCCCCATCTGGCCACCGCCGCCCACGATCACTACCGGACGCAGCGACGGGCACAGAGTTTTAAAGCCTTTGTCGTTTTCGCTGGAGTAAGACTCCCGCATGACGCGACGCAGCACATCTTCAATCAAATCGGGCGGTACGCCCAGCGCAGCCGCTTCTTTGCGGCGTGAAGCCAGCATGGACGCTTCACGCTCCGGGACGTAAATCGGTAAGCCATATTTACTTTTGACTTCCCCAACTTCCGCCACCAATTCCAGACGCTTAGCCAGCAGGCTCAGCAGCGCTTTATCCACTTCATCAATTTGATCGCGCAGTGCGGTCAGTTCAGCAACCATACAATCCTCTTACGCCAGACGAGCCGCCAGATGGCCGCGTAAATCCTTGTCGAGCTCACGCAACAGTGTATCCGTCACTTCCCAACTGATGCAGGCATCAGTGACCGATACGCCGTATTTCATATCACAGCGCGGCTGCTCGGAAGACTGGTTACCTTCGTGAATGTTGCTCTCAATCATCAGACCAATAATTGAACGGTTACCGTCTTTGATCTGTGCGACAACGGATTCCGCCACCGCAGGCTGACGGCGGTAGTCTTTATTGGAATTACCATGACTGCAATCTACCATCAGCGATGCACGCAGTCCTGCTTGTTCCATCTCTTTTTCACACTGCGCTACATCTTCCGGGCCGTAGTTCGGCTTTTTACCACCGCGCAGAATCACATGACCATCCGGGTTACCCTGGGTGCGCAGCAGGCAGACCTGACCGGCCTGGTTGATACCGACAAAGCGGTGTGGCATAGCCGCGGCACGCATGGCGTTGATAGCGGTGGCCAGTGAACCATCGGTACCGTTTTTGAAACCAACCGGCATAGACAAACCAGAGGCCATTTCACGGTGGGTCTGAGATTCAGTAGTACGCGCACCAATCGCGGACCAGCTAAACAGGTCCCCCAGGTACTGCGGGCTGTTCGGATCCAGCGCTTCGGTTGCCAGCGGCAGCCCCATGCTGACCAGCTCAACCAGCAGACGACGAGCAATTTTCAGACCACCTTCGACATCAAACGAGCCATCCATGTGCGGATCGTTGATAAGCCCTTTCCAGCCCACGGTAGTACGAGGCTTTTCAAAATAGACGCGCATAACCAGGTAGAGGCTATCGCTGACCTCTTCCGCAAGGGTTTTAAATCGACGCGCGTATTCGATGGCAGCTTCAGGATCGTGAATAGAGCAAGGCCCACACACTACCAGCAGGCGCGGATCGCGGCCGGCGATAATGTCAGAAATCGTTTTACGTGATTGGGCGATTTGCGCTTCCTGCTCAACGGTGAGCGGGAATTCAGCTTTCAGCTGATCCGGGGTGATCAGAATCTGTTCATCGGCGATATTTACGTTATTCAGCGCGTCTTTTTGCATGATGGCATTACCTGTTATGGCTCGTTTGCGATAGTGGTTTCCTCAATGAGGTGAACTAACAATATCACAGAAAGTAAAGATTTCAATCCAAAATACGTACACTTTACTTTACAAAGCCTATTTTATTGCAAATAGTCGCCCCTAAATGCGTAAAGTTTTTGGTACGCACGCTTTTTTAGCCGATGACGAGTCAAAGCGGGAGATGCGTTACTGGCGCCACATTCTCCTGCTCGCTCCAGATTCTCTTACGCCTGAGTCGCGTTAAAAATCCTGCCATGACGTTTAGATTAAAGATAACCCGACACTGGCCGATAAATTTAACAATGCAGCAAGAAATCGTAATGAATATGCCAGCCATGATACCGATGGCTTGCAAAAGAGAAGGGATATGCGAAATATTACTCATCACAAAATATTAGCTGGCGAATATTTTCTTCCACAATATCCATGAAGACTGACTAAAGATACAAGGGAAGAAAACTCAACATCTACAGCCCTCATTGATTTCTATTATCGTGATGAAATAAATACAACAGTGAGATTTAACTTAAATTACACACATAGAATATCTGACATAATAATGGCTTTGATTAACAATAATGTTCTGCCAGCAACTCAACCGAGTGACTATTTTCCGGATGGAATGGCGGATTCTTGTGAGAAAATCTCCATTGACCTCTTTGCTCCGACTGATACTGACACTACTACTATCCCTGGCGCTGGTTCCTGCAACCGCTAGCCCCCTCACGGACACCGATAAATCGGTACGTTCTATGGTGTCTGGTATCGTAAGCTATACGCGATGGCCTTCACTTTCTGGGCAGCCAAAGCTCTGTATTTTTTCGTCATCCCAATATATACAGGCGCTCAGCATGGCCAGTGAGCAAAGCGCGTTACCCTATACTCCAGAGCTTGTCCGCAATGCTCAGGACGCTTTGGTGGCAAAATGTAATGGTATTTATTTCGGCACTGAAACACCTGACCAACAGATTGAGTTAATTAACCAATATCACCGCCAGCCGCTGCTCGTCATCTCGGAACATAACCCAGACTGTACTGTTGGTAGCGCATTTTGCTTAGTCATCGATGGCGGTCAGGTCCGGTTTTCTGTCAATCTGGATGCACTGTCTCGTAGTGGTGTAAGGGTCCATCCGGATGTATTAATGCTTGCACGGAATAAGAAGCATGAATAAGGATTCCACATCAACGACCCGTCCGACGTTTAAAAAAACGTTGAGGCGTATCAGTATGATAAGCGTCATCACAACGATGACATTTATATGGCTTCTGCTGTGTTTTGCTTCTGTATTAACGTTAAAGCAATACGCACAAAAGAACCTCGAGCTCACGGGTGCCACGATGAGTCACACCCTTGAAGCCACGCTGGTTTTCAACGATCCGCAGGCCGCCAATGAAACGCTTGCTACTCTGGGTAAACAGGGGCAGTTTGCAATGGCGGACGTCTATGACAGGAATAACAAACAGTTCGCACACTGGGAATGGCGCCCAGAAGGGAATACCGATACGCTTGGCCTGTTGGTCAGCCAATGGCTATTCCCCGTTCCTGTCACTCAGCCAATTATGCATAACGGAAATCTGGTGGGCGAAATCTGTCTGACGGCTCGCGACAGCCTAATCAGCCACTTCATATGGATGTCCTTTGCCGTGCTGACCGGCTGCATTCTTTTTGCCTCCGCCATTGCGCTCACCATCACGCGTTCGCTGCATCATGGCATGGTCGACGAAATGCAAAATATCACCGATGTTGTCCATGATGTACGCACCAACCGTAATTTCTCCCGCCGCGTAAAAGAAGGACGCATTGAGGAATTCCATCGCTTTGGCGAAGATTTCAACAGCCTTCTGGACGAAATGGAAGAATGGCAACGACAACTACAAGATAAAAACGCCCAGTTGATGCGCTCCGCTATGCACGATCCTCTCACCGGCCTGGCAAACCGGGCGGCATTTCGTAATAACATTGCGACGTTAATGAACGATCCCGTTGCCAAAACGCACTCAGCGTTGCTTTTTCTCGACGCCGACAACTTTAAGCACATCAACGATACCTGGGGACATAACGCGGGAGACAGCGTACTGACAGAAATTGCCAGCCGGATGATTACCTTCGGCGGACAACGCTATCACGCCTACCGCCTCGGCGGTGATGAGTTTGCGATGGTGCTCTCTGACGTCCATTCTGTGCAAGACGTTCAACGTATTTGTACCGCCCTGGCGCAGCAGTTTGATCGCTCGTTCGATCTGCACAACGGCCAGCGTACCTCGATGTCTCTTAGCATTGGCTATGCGCTGGCGTGGGAAAGTAACTCACTGGAGCTGTTTCTGGAAAATGCAGACCGCAATATGTATCAGGTAAAAAATAAGCGAAATAAAACAACAAGTTAGAAAGGAAAATAACATGTTAAAGCGATATCTTGCACCCTGTTTACTGGCATCATTAGTCCTGGCGGGCTGCCAGACGCCACCTGAAGGCAAATTTACGCCTGAACAAATCGCAGCGATGAAATCTTATGGCTTTAACGAATTGAATGGCGACTGGTCGCTGGGGCTGTCTGATAAAATTCTGTTTGGTAAAAATGAATCGGGGCTCCGCCCAGAGAGCGAAACACAGATTCAGACCATGGCTTCACGCCTTGCCGCAACGGGTTTAAATCATGCCAGAATGGACGGTCATACCGATAACTACGGTGAAGACAGCTATAACGAAATGCTGTCGTTGAAACGTGCAAATGTCGTTGCCGATGCCTGGGCTAAAGGAGCCAATATTCCTCGTAGTAATCTCACTACCCGAGGACTCGGTAAGAAATACCCTGTTGCCAGCAACAGTACCACACAAGGGCGTGCTGAAAACCGCCGGGTTGCGGTAGTTATCAGCACGCCATAATGTTATTTGGTGGATGATTCGGCGAGAGGCATGCGTAACGCCGCTCGCCAGCGCAGCCAGTCAAACAGAATAAACAACGCCAGACTCACTCCCATCACCGGCAGTGATAATCCGCAAGCCACGGCGAGCGCCAGCGTCACCAATCTTGCGGGTAACGACAATGCCAACCAGCTATGCGACAAGGTCTGCAACGGGCTTATCTGCGCTTGAGCCGGGCGTTTTATCCACCACAGCCGATAGCCCATGACGATCGCGACACAGAGCGCAAGACCAAAGGCGATCAGCAGTAGCTGGTTGGGCAGGCCGAACAGTACACCCATGTGGAAATCTACGCCCCAGCGGGTAAGCTTCGCCATCAACGGGAAATCGGCGAACCGGGTATAGTCGAGAATGGCCAGTGAGCCAGGATCGATAGCTACCGCATCAACCTGTGTCGGCCAGCGGCGATCGATTTCCGTCACCGTCCAGGCGCGATCCACGCTACGCGGTGGACGGATCTCCAGATGCGTTGCATCAATACCGCTTCGCTGTGCCGCCAGGAGGATCGCATCAATTCGATCCATGTCTACCGGCGGCTCATTCATCACCATTCCCTGATGTTGTGTATGATGCTCGGCATGTGGGTCCATCACCATCGCTTTGCTACCGTGCAGCTGAGTATTCACCTGTGGAGTCAGCCAACCAAAAGTGGCACGCAGCTTATCGACGTTACCACCCGCCCATTGGGACCAGGTTAAACCGGTCGCCGAAAACAGCAACATGCCGGCCAGCAGGCACCAGCCAAGCGTAACGTGAATGCGGCGGGTGTTCTGTACACGATTTTTGATGCGTCGTTTTGGTCGGGTAAAGGCCCACAGCACGATCCCTCCCAATGCAGCAACCCACATCCACGATGCTGCCAGTTCGCTGTACAAGCGCCCGATATCCCCCAGCAGCAGCGAACGGTGGGCATAATCAATCCACTGGCGCAGCGGTAAGATCCCGCTGGTGCCATAGACCGTCATATCACCTTTTACCGCAAGGGTGACGGGGTCGATAAAGATAGCGCGGTTCTCAGAAGTCGCGAGTTCGGGGTCGTCGAACATGATTCGCGTCGTCTCCCCCGCCTCCAACGCAGGCCGTACCGCACTCAGGCGCAGCGGCGTTTCCAATGTACGCTCGGCCACGGCAATCTGTTCCACGAGCGGATGCCGCTCACCGGTCATCTCCCCCTGTAACGCCTGGCGATATAGCAAGTTCTCCAGTTGAGGGGTAGCGACATACAGCGTGCCGGTAAGGGCCGCGACGAAAATAAAGGGCCCGACAAACAGGCCGATAAAAAAGTGCAGGCGGCGTAGCAGGTGCACCCATGCCGCCCGCGAGGTGCAGGTTGTCATACTCTTCCTTTATGCAAATAAGAGCGATGGAACGCTAAAGCGCTAGTTATCGTTATTAAGCAGGTAAAGCAGACGGCACCGGCGGCGCGCGAGTTTCGGGGAACAGCCAGGGGAATTCACGCCAGTGGAAAACCAGCGGCGGGAAAGGTGCAGTAGCCACGCGAAGCATCAGTGCGCTCAGCAGAACGCACAGGGCCAGAATCAGTCCCGGAACATGGGTGAGAAGCACGCAGTAGCCGCAGGCCTCACCGTGATCGATAGGCATACTGTCCGGCGCAGAGTGATGTGCAGACATCGGCATAGGCATGCTCATTTCATGATGCATACCCGGCATCGCGCTCATCGGCGATTGCTGCAACGAAACCGAGATAAGCGGTGCCACAATAATCAGCGCCATAGCAAACAGCGCAAGCCAGGCGGCTCGCTGTTTAAGGGCTGATAGATTGAAGGCTTTTCTGCTCACTCGACTCTCCTGATACGAGCAGGCATTGTAAATGATTTAGCTAATAACTGTTAACGAGAGGTGCCATTTTATGGAGGATTTTTAAACCGTTAGCGTTACGCAGTCCTATGGTTAGGGCCGCGTATGTAAAAGACCACCTTCTTAGAAGGTGGCTTTTGAGAATGCCCCCTGTAAGGGGGGCTACTTTCACCTTCCGCTTACTACTCTAGCAATTCCATCTGTTGTTCATGTGTTTGTTCCGT